>NZ_JAJEQM010000016.1 GCF_020687385.1 Hominilimicola fabiformis | reverse complement strand
TAAGAGTATCCAAATATTATTTTTAAGCCATATTCTATCGAATAAATGATAATCCCGTATTATCCTTTGTTTTTATACATAATTAGTATATCACCCCTAATCATATAAGTCAACAGAAAATCACTGATTTTTTCCATTATCGACAATATTATCCCTATGATATATAATTTATTCTACCAAGAAATATATAACACAAGGAGAATAGCACTATGATTGAAGTAAAAACAGAAATAAAAAAGTATCTAAAATACTGCTCTTTAGAGAAAAAATTAAGCAAACACACCTTAAAAGCCTATCGTATTGATTTGGCACAATTTATCGCATTTAAGCCTGACATCAGCATTTCAAAAGAAGATTTAACTAAATATATTCAATATTTGCACAAAACATATAAACCAAAGACAATAAAGCGGAAAATCGCCACGCTAAAAGCATTCGTCCACTATCTATACTACAAGGATATAATAGAATTTAATCCCTTTGATAAAATTGACACAACATTTAAGGAACCGTTGCACTTGCCACACACCATTCCGGAAAACATAATACACCAGCTCTTAACCGCCTCTTATCAGAATATATTGACTGCTGCTACCACTCACCAAAAGCTTGTTTCCGTACGCAATACAGCTATTATTGAATTACTGTTTGCCACAGGCGCAAGAATTTCCGAAATATGCTCATTGAAAATAAACAACATAGATTTTGCTTCTAAAACAGTACGAATATTTGGTAAGGGCGCAAAAGAACGAATTTTGCAAATAGAAAACAGAGATGTCATAGCAATTTTAATGAAATATCTTATTTTAATAGATGATTCCACGCAGCCGAACAGTTATCTGTTTCAAAATAACCGTCACAACCGTATTTCAGAACAATCTGTAAGAACAATCATAAGAAATCTCGAAAAGCAGATTGCAGCGCCATTACATATTACACCACACATGTTCAGACATTCCGTAGCAACATTACTGCTTGAAGAAGATGTTGATATTCGTTATATACAAAGAATACTAGGACACAGCTCCATCACAACAACTCAAATATATACTCTTGTCACCTCCTCAAAGCAAAGAGAAATACTCCGCACAAAACATCCAAGAAATAAAATCCACATAACGCAATAATTCAAAAAAATCCTGTTGTTTATTGACATATTTTAAAATATAATGCATAATTATCAAATAGAGGAATAAGCTCTAAAACCAAATTTATAACGAAGGAGTGACCAACTATGAAAATCACACGCGACAACAATAACAATGTATCATATACATTGGAAACAAACGACATCTATGCACAGCAAATTATCGACTACTGGACGCCTGAAAAAAAGGCGAAGGCAATACCCATTATGCCCTGCATAGAAGATGAAATTGAACAGCCCAATATAACAACAACCGACCCCGAAATAGCGGATTTAAAGCAAATGCCTTTCAGCGCAGGCGGCAAACTGTTCTTTTCAGGAGATGGCAAAAACTATATTGCCAGCGCCAACATTATGGAGCGTAGCAATCTGTTAGTGACGGCAGCTCATTGCGTTCAAAACAAAGATACAGGAATGATTTATGATAATTTTCTTTTTGAGCGCTGCTATGACGATGGCAAATCATCAGAAAAGCTAACCTTTAAAACTGTTGCCTTAAAGGAATATTGGCATAGCGAAAAAACATGGAAGTGGGATTATGCTATGGTGGTTCTTAATAGTAACTCAACTATTGAATCCCCTCTTAAATATTCTACTGAAAATATTGAAAATAAAACTATAACGGCATTCGGATACCCCGCAAACTATTATGGTGGAAAACAAATGGTGTTTGTTAAAGGTGATGCCGCCCGACGTTCTGATTATACATGGTTAATCAATGGCTGTAAAATGCGCGGCGGCAGTTCCGGCGGAGCATGGGTACTGGAGGATAATAAAACGATTGTCGGAGTAAATTCCTACGGTCCCGTATCAGAAGAATATGCTTATGAGGGTTCTCCGATATTTGACGAAAATTTTGAAAGTTTATATAACTATGTACTGACTTTAATGTAAGGAGTGATTTTAATGGAAAATATAAGATATATAAAGCTAAAGAACAAAGGCGGTTTTGTAGCAAAAATTACAGTGCAATATAAAGGAAAACACACTGACGAACATGGAAACGTCAGCTATGACGCTGAATGGAAAAGCTGGCATTCTGACGGTTACAGAGATATTTGCGCCGCGGCAGAACGCACCGTTGACCTTACTGACTCAGATATTCCGGACGGCTCACAGGTAAGGCTAAAAGCTGTTATAGTAGCGGGAAGAGATCATACTGCATCTGAACAATACATATACAATAAAGAAAGCTCTAAAATGGCTTTTTATAAAGTCAGCGGTACAACATATATCAATGATAAGCTAGAACTTATTTCTTGCAAATAATATGCAATGGCTCAATTCCTTAACGGAATTGAGCCATTTTCTGCTTTTACCTCATTTTTCTCAGCATTTTACCGTAGACGAGTTTTTTCTCATAATTGAGCCGCTTTATAAGTATTTCTACCCTGTCGCCCAACCGGAAATCACCGTCATAGTGCATTGTGTCATACGAACAAAGTACATCGGTCACGTTATCGCTTAATCGGCAGAACACACCGCCGCCGTATTTGCCTACAACGGTAGCAATCCTTGTTGAGCCGATAGGATGACGTGTTTCCACACCCTCAAACGGATGCGGCATTGTTTCTTTCATTGAGAGCTTTAAAACTCCCTCTTCCGGAATAAATTCCTTAACTTTTGCCTTTCTTACCTCGCCCGGATGTACTAATTCCCTTACGTCCGATACCATTGTGTAGTTTATATCGCGCTGATGAAGAACCACATCATAACCGCAGTAATTCAGCACACATACATTTCTGCCTACTGATACAACGTCAGTATCAAGAACTCTGTCCATCAATTTACGTCTGTTTGCCGCTTTCTGCATTTTTTCAAGCGCAATCTTTCTTGACGCTATTGCAAAGTCATTTTCGCGGTCTATATGTGTAATCACAAAATCAAGCTTAGCTCCGCACATTGAGTGCAGAACATATCCGCCGTCAGGTACAGAAATAAGAAACATTTCCGGTTCGGGAATAATTATTTTAATGCGGTATAGGATTACAATCACGCACCTTAATTTCTCTTTTACAGATTTTTTCTTCCCCTCGGGTATGAACTCAAACTCGTGGTAGTCCACACCTGCCGCTTCACCGCGCATAACACTATGACTTCGGTAAGACGCATATATTGCCTGCCATTCGTCACGTTCCTCGGGAGTCAAGTCTTTATCAAGCTCCGCGAGATTTAATTCGTTAAATTCCATTTCTTTGTCCTCCTTTATTTTTTAATATATAATTATATTCTTCCGGCATTATCCGAACATCAAAAAAACACCGCCTATCCGTCCTAAGATTGACAATGCCGCAAAAACATATATTATCGCTCGTAGAATACTACTTTACTATCCGCCGCAAGCACAAAAGAGCAATCAGTATCAGGAGTTATCCTGCTCATTTGCTTTTTATCCTGTATCACGAATATCCAAGACGGAGGATGTGATATTTTATCAGCGCTATCCGATATATTTACTGCATATCCGTTCACATACTGTACAATTATATCCTCTCTGCCGATTTCAACAGGCACAATATTTATCTCCTGCTCATTCTTTTCGTCAGCAGTTATGTAAAACCGAAGCAATACAGTATTATCGCCCCTTTCAAAATCTTTGAGGTAGTCCAAGAACTGAAGCATTATATCAAACGCCGTTACCATATACTCGTTTATCCTTCCGTATGGTAATATCACCGTATCCTCGCCCCTGTACGGGACAATTTCTATCTTGTCAAACCTCCGTAATTGTTCAAGGTATCCGTTTATGTTATACAAATGCGGCTCCTTGAAATGTTTCACCAATGCTTCAAGCTGACGCACAAGCAATCCGTCATATTCTGCGAGTAATTCAAGTATGTACTTCTGGTAAAGATTAAGATACACCGTTAATCGCCTCCTCCTCTGAAATGATTTAGATATGGGTCAAGATGAGTTTCGGTAAAGTCCTCAGTCAAGCAGTTAAATATAACGCTCATAACATAACCCGTGGGATTTTTAGTGTCTCTCATGTTCTTGTGCATTTTATGCAATGCGCTCTCCAAAACCGAATAGTCAAGCTCGCATAACCTGCTTCGGACATTTTCGCCCGGTAATACGCTTGTGCCAATTTTTAATTCACGGCAGTAGAACAGACGCTCCACAGCATCATAAAATATTCGCCGTATATCCTTGTCAAAGCATTCAAGCTGACACTGCGCTAATATCTTGTTAAATAATTGCCTGTCCGTTATTACTGACTGACTATTATCAATATGGTTAATATCAGTCTTGTTACTATTAGTATTATTAGGGTGCGCTTTTGACGCTTCTTGACCTGTCATTTCGGTACTTCTTGAGATGTCATTTTGACGCTTCTTGACCTGTTGTTTTTGCGTATCACATTCTAACATTTCTTCTGTATCCCCAACTTCATCCGATTCCAGAGCTGTCATTTCTGCGCATCTGGCATTTTCTTCATCTACAAAATTCCGCGCCTGATGTTCAGACACTTCCGGTTTAACAATATATATCCGATTCGGTTTACCTTGTCCCACACGAACATCCATAATCAATCCCTTTTCCACTAATTCCTTAAAGATATCCGTTGCTTTTTTATTGCCAACACCTAATGCCTCAGCTAATTTTTTTCTTTTAAAATTTAAGTATACCTCTCCATTTGCATTTATCCAGCCATTTTTCTGAGATAATGATAACCTATCATATAGTCTTGCATATGCCAATTTTGCCGCAGAGGACATCTCTATATATTTAGGGTTTGAATAAAAAGCCTTCGGTATTCTGTAAAAATCACATTGTATTAAATCATTTATTTTATACACAGTCATATAAATCACTTTCCTCTCTTAAACTTATCAATCATACTTTGCGCCGTAAGAGGTCTTGGGTCGAAATCCTCCTCTTCAACGCTATCATCAAAAGCATTTATTTGCCGCTTTGTATTCGGTTTCGCTGATGCTGTAATTATCTCTACTTTCGCCAAATCAAACGGGCTTTCTTCAACATCATCTATATCTGTAAATTCATCCTCATACGAAATATTGTCCGTATCACTCATACTGTGTTCTTCATCATACCGCCATTTAGGAACATACTCCGTTATTCTTGTCCGCTTCAGCTTATGGAACTCACTTAATTCATCGGGTATTATTTTCATAGCCTTCAGCGGTTTCTGACCTCTAACAAGAATAAGACACTCACGGTTATCCATGTGTTCTATTTCATCGGGATACATCAGCGGACGTGTAGCATTTGACGTGTTTTGCTTGTACCCGTTAACCTGCCTTGTTATAGGCGAAAACAGCGGTGTCTGCGGCGCCATTGAGCTTGTTGTCCGTATCGTAATATTACCGCATTTCTTTGAGATAAACTCACTTGTCATCTGGTCGTTACAGCCGAGCATAATCTGTGTGTCACAGTTGCCGACTATCTCCTGCCATTCGTTTACAGGGTATCGGTCTGCCATCTGCGCTGCGCTCTGAGCGGCAATCTGACAGTTGATACCTCGTGAACGAACTGTTGATATAGTTTTTTTAAAATCAAGCAATCTACCTATATTACAAAACTCTTCTAATACCATATTAACCTCAACAGGCAAGCGTCCGCGCTCATCACCGTGTTTTCGGGCATAGTCTGATAATTTCTTAAACAGCAATGAAAAAAACAGCGAGCTTAAAAATTCCAAACTGCTGTCTTGGTCTGATATTATACAGAAATAGGCGCATGGTCGTTTGCCCGGCAATTCAAGGTCTATTTCGTGGTAGCTCGTTATTTTCTTAACTAATTTGTTTTGAAATACATTTAATCTCGAACCTAAACCGATAAAAATATTTCCCCAAAGATTGCCCGCAGCCTGTTTAAATATTCCGTAGGGTGCGCGTGCAGGGTGGTCAAGCGGTAAACGCTGCATTTTTGCGTCAAGTTCCTTTTGTCCGTCATGCGATAGCATATTATATATGGTATCAAGCGAACGCTTTTGTATAGGAAGAAGCTCGCCCGTTACAGGGTCTTTCAATGTATAAACGTAATGGATAAGGGCAACAAGTAAATTCTTTTCCGCTTTATCCCAGAAATCAGCTTTTTGTCCCTCCTCAGAGGTGTTGCGGATTATAACCTCCGCAACCGACTGCACCATATCAATATCACCGTCTATTTCGCCGAGACAGTTCCATGCGTCCGAATTTTCCATATCCAAAAGGTTAAACATCTTTACAACATAGCCTTCTTCTTTTAAATATTCAGCCATCTGTTCAGCCATTTCCGCTTTTGGGTCAACTATTATCATACTTTGCATTAGCTTTGCTGTCTTTAATATAAACGGCTTTATAAACCCCCTTGACTTACCCGAGCCGGACGCACCGTATATCATTATGTGTTTATTCAAGCCATTATCAGCATTTAAGCCAAGATATTCATAAAATCCGCGTCTTGCAAGCTTACCGAGTATTGCTCCCTCCACAGAATCAGCCGTGCCTATCAGAAAAGTTTTCTTCATATCTTTTCTATCCATCCAGCCCGAAGTACCGTGTGTACCCTCATTAACCGTATAGAAATTACGCTCGTCTTTTTTTATCTTAACACCCGTTATGTACTGTAACCAATTCTGTTTTATAAGCAAATACATTATGAGGATAAAAAAAGCTATACCTAACCCCTGCGGAGTGAATACTGCGCCAATACATTTAATAGGATTTAGCGTAAACATCTTTCCATCCGTATTTGTCATAAAGTTATACAATGCGCCTCTGAATGACGCAACTACCATACCATATAGATACAGTCCCGTTAAAGCCATTACGGAATATATAATCCAATGCTCTTTTATTTTATATACAAAATGCCGTACATTCTCATTGTACAGCGTCTTTATAAGTTTTATAAGCTTTTTCATATTATTAAATACTCACCGTCCTTTGTACGCGCAGGCTCTATTTTCGTTTCCCCCATCCGTAATTGCGGAAACATATCCGTCATTGTATTATGACGTACAACGGTAAATTTCATCTGGTTAGGATATTCAAGATACACCGCCATGTGCTGATATATTGCTTTCTGATGCGCAAGACATATAATATTTGGAATAATTCCGCTTAACAAAGACTGCTCCAGCGAGTACCTTACTCTTGTAATATTTGTGTCCATAGCTGTTATACACGCTTTCCCTCCACAGACCGCATCAAATCGGCTCAGCTTTACAGGTACATTGTCCGTGTCACCAAACATTGCCGCTATATCCTTTTTATAATTATCTATACACATAAGCTTTATCTGCATTATTCCGTCCTTATCCATAGGCAGTAAATAGAAATCATACTGCCATCTTTCCATAAGCTCCGAGAACGGAACAATGCCCCGTGTGATTTCAGGCTTTTTCTCCGGCATAAGATACCCTATAAGTCCCTCCACAGTTTCCGCCGCGATTATTATCGCCACATTTTTTATATTTTCTATATGTGAAATCATACTAAGGAATGTCTGTTGTTCAAAATCAGGAAATGCACCGTCCGCTATATCGTCTGTATAGTACAGAACATACGCCGTATCACCTATACGGAGTATCCCGTAAAATACTGTCCCTGCAAGAACCTTGCTTTTCATTTCCGAGCGTATAGTCAGGCTTGGTATGTAGATACAATCCTCCCTGCTTAGTCCCTGCACTGTCCCTGCATAGATATTTATACCAGCCCCATAAAGCATTGCATTTAGTTTCGCATTTATAACACGTCTGTTAAATGTATTTCCTTTCTTATGCGGTCTTGCATCGTCAGGAAATTCATAGCCTGCCCTTAATAATATATCCCTGCCCCGTCTTGTCAATCTGCTGAATTTACACCCTCCGTTTACATATTTCAAGTATCCGCTTTTTGCCAACCTGCCCGATACCTCGCTTTTTAATATCTGCATTTCAAATATCCCTGCAAGTCCGCACGGCATATATCTGGCTAATGCACATAGTTTTAAAAACTCCAATTCCTGACTATCTAAAATCATTTTTGCACTTCCCTCCTTACTACGGTGCAGAATTTTTTTCTGCACATGATGTCTGCTGCCGTTAAATCCTGTAATGACGCTTTCTTAACGCATATAAGGGCAGGTGCATTTATATATATGGTATGACGAGGGTACGCCACTAACCAAAATTCAAAAATGCACCTGCCCCCACCACATTTTACAGCAAATCATTCGACAAATAATTCATAAATTCGCTCAACTGCGTCTGCGGAATAACATATATATGACAGGCGGGAGTGTCGGATATTTTAGAGAATAACCCAATGTCAAGCCTGAACTGTTCGTCGTCCTTAACCACTCTACCCTTGATTGCGTTCGGTATCATCTTCCACGACTTATTGTCTTGATCGTATACCTCCCTGTTGTCATAATCACAATATTCCACAATCGCCAAAAATGCCTTGTCGAACATCGGCAGGGGCTTGTCGCATTCTTCTAATAACCGCGTCAGCGTATCCTGTATATAGCTGTTCGTCTTATATCTGCAATTCGGGAGCAGTGTATTAAGCTTTATATGCAGCCAGCCCTCCGCTGTAACCTCTATCTCACCCGCAACCTTTGAGATTATTTTTTCTTTCTTCCCATTTTCCGAAAAAGGCTTCATAATACGGTATCTGTCAATAACGCATCTTGCAGTAACACACGCCGATTCCACCGTATCAAGAATATCGCCGAGCCTTTTGTCAATGACCTGTTCTGATTTGCTTTCTGACATACTTACCCTTGATATTGCCTGTATTGACCGTATCAGCGTTTCCTGCACATATTTCAGCTCTTTCTTTAAGGTGTCCATATTAGTCATCATATTGTTTTCGTTCCTCCAATTTCCGCCTGCGCTTTTTCTCCAAATCAGACCGTTTTGTAGTAATTAAATCATACACATACGGCGACGCCTTAATGTCAATAACAAGCTTGTTTCGGTTAGCGCACAGCAGCGCCTCGCCTCTGTTATTGCGTATAACCTGCATGGCTTCCTCATCAGACAACGATAAATGCTTCTGAACGGTAAACGCCTCGTCCTCTTCAAGCTGGAGAACAAATTTGATACGGGAGTTATTTATGATTGCCTTACCGTATTTTCCATCATCAAGAGCAAAGAAATCAGATATATCCTGCGTCGCCGCTATCGCGCTTCCGCCGTAACCGCGTATTACCTTGAATATCTCCAGAACATAATCCGCCGCAAGCCTGTTGCCCGATGAGCCTATGAGCGTCCACAGCTCGTCAAGAAATATGACCTTTTTCTGAATGCGGCTTTCTTTTGCCTTGTCCCATACAAAGTCAAGAGCGATAAACATTCCCAAAGCCTTCAAATGCTCGTTCATTTCCGAAATGTCAAGCACAATATATTTGTTATCCAAGTCCACATTGGTGCTGCCGCCAAACGCCGACAATGAGCCTACCGCAAACTTTTCTATCATCAGCGCCAAGTCCTTTGTCTTATCCTTTGACAGCAATTCGTTATATAAATCCTTTAAGGTAGGCATTTTCTTAAACCGTCCGTCTTTGTCAAACAGCGATTCGTTATCGTATGTAATACCGAATGTCTTATATGTACGAACAATCGCACCGTCTATGAGATTTAACTCATTCTGCGTGATGTCATTCTTTATGAGCGAGAAGAAAATCATAAGCTTCTGTATCTTCTCCGCTAAAATGGAATCGTTACGCTTATCACCGTGTATTTCATAGTCGGTATTAAGCGTTTTCTTACGAATTTCCATAATATTGATACAATCCTGCGAGGACGGGGCAATTCTTATGTACTTACCGCCTATCCTGTCGCACACCTCAGCGAACTCATGTCCTTTAATCGGGGCTATGATAAACACCTGCACTCCCTGCTGTCTTAATCTCAGCGCTATGAGCTGCATTAAGAATGTTTTGCCCGCGCCGGACATTCCGAGAATACAGGCATTTGCATTTGAATATTTATCTGCATCAAAAAAATCCAGTATTGCTACTGAATTGTTGTATTTATTTAAACCTAAGAAAATACCTTCGGGGTCATATACCTCCAAGGATGAAAACGGGAACGCCGCCGCAAGCGAATCGGTCAAAACATTTCGTCTTGATTTCCGTTCCAAGTCAGCGTCAAGCGATACCGTAGGCAATGCGGACAAAAACCCCTGCTCATGCTTATAGTCGGCGCGCTTGCATACCATATCCATTGACGCGCAAAGTGTTATGACGTCGCTTACATTACGCTCAATGGTTTCTTCATCTTCCGCTGTCACCTCTATGATAGTGGACATATAGTAAAAGTCCTGATTGGCTCGGTTCATACCTTCCTTTAAGTACATTCCGCTGCTTATCGCTGAGTCCAGCTCCTCAAAGTCGGAACGTGTATCGGCTACCTCACGCATTTTACTGCGGTTTATCATTGTTTTCTGCGCTATGCGTGATAAAATCTTGTCCCTCTGCATCCGCTTAAATGAAAATGATATGCCGATATTGTCGCCTGCTTCCACAAGCGAGGACAGCCACGCCGCTTCGTTTCTTGTACGATAACCATATCCGGCTATGTATAAATACGCGTGATAAATCCCATCTACTACAACATAGTCACGGCTTCCGTTATCAACCGACGACGGGGCTATTATATCAATAGCAGTTGTCTGTCCCGTCCATATCGGCTGTACCTCCGGCTCAGGCTCGGTGAATACCTTTTCGCGTTTTGGTCTTTTACTGAAAAAACTTCCTTTTGGTTTTTCCTCCTGCGCTATGATGTCATCCTCCTGTATATCGGTATTTACCGTAACATTCGGCTCATAGCTCGGTATATCGGCATCTATATTATCCGTTTCGTCCGCTGTATCCTCCTGTATATTTACAAAGCGTCCAAACGGCGTCTGCCGCAGTTGTTCATCTGTTATCTTATTACTCATTGTTTCCTCCTTAATTATATATTTTATTGCAATAAAAAATTGCCACTGTTAAAAGTGACAATTTCATCATATTATATTATTCTTATTCTACATATGCTCTGATAGCGTCCTCTACTGTTGAGTTCAGCGTTTTGTTATGTGACGCGGCAAATTCTGCAAGATTTTTATGGAGCATCGGTGATATTCGCACATTAAAAGTCCCTTTATATGTCTTTTGAGGTTCAACACCTTGTTCAGCGCACATTTCAAGATAATCGTCAACCGCCTCTTCAAAATCAGCCTGCAAGCTTTCTATGCTGTCACCCTCATACGAAACAAGACCGTTAATCCCAATTACTTTACCGTACAGAACCTTATCTGATGAAGAATATTCTACCGTTCCCAAATAATCTTTATACTCTAACAGATTACTCATATTAAATCCTCCCTTTCTAACACTTCTGTAATTTGCTTTATCTGATATTCTAATAATTCCTTTCTCGGATGCGGTTTATGCAGAATAACAGGAATATCGCCTTTCATAAACTTTACTCTTGAACCGCTTGTTTTGCCTTTATTAGACATCACAAAGCCCAGCGCTTCCAATAAGGTTTTCATCTCATCAAAAGTAAAATCTTTCGGATTGCTTTTTAATTTTGCAATTAGTTTTTCTTTCTTACCCAAAGTATTCACCTCATACTATTATTATATCACAATTTTCAAAAAATGCAACTGTTTTTTAGTCGCATTTGTTTTTTGAAAAATTTAGTATATAAAGCAGCTTCATTTCTGAAACTGCTTTATATACTATTTATTCTGTTTTATTATCGGAATTGCGTATAATCTCCTCGGCTTTTATGCAGCCGTTTTGCTCCCATTCCTCAAATTCCGTCATACATTCTATAAGCGGGTCATTCCGCTGTTCTGTGTTTTCCATTTTTCCACCTGCCAGTATAAAATCATTTAGATGATATTATACCACTAATACCGCTAAAAAGCAAATATACTTTTTATTCCGCAGGGAAATAGAACTCTACATTGTACGTTATATTACATTTATTATACATACAATGCGATGCATAATAGAAAAACTCCAGCTTACTGTACTTACCCTGTTCAAGAGTACCCGTCATAGTAATACCATTACTCACATCGCGCTTCTCTATCAGTTCCCATTCGCCCGTATGAACATTAAAGCCCCGTACCTGTCCGTAGTCATTACCGCTATGACCGTCCACGGCTGGTACGTCAAACTCATACTTTGAAATGGTCGCGCCGTCAATACCCTCTTCAACAATACGGCTTTCCGCATCTACAAGCTCCATACCTCCGCCGCTCATTTCGTCAGCGGCAAAGAACACTACCGCTGTCGCCGGCGATTTAAGCCCCGCCGTATCAATAGCTCTGCATCTGATAATATGCTTTCCGATTGGGTACGTCCCGTCGTCTGTCACGCCTTCCCATTCAAAATGCACCGCGTCACCGTCAGGATCGGTTGAGGTTGCGGTCAGCGTCATACTTGAACCGGGTGCAATACTTATAGTGTCGGGGTCTCTGTATATTGTAGGCGCTTCCGGCGCACTGTTGCTTATTGTTACGTCAACCGTGTACCAGTCTGAAAATTTACCGTACCGGTCTTTTGCGCGTACCTTTACATACGTTGTGCCGATAGGATAATAATCATTGGACGGCTTGTTCTGATACTCATATCCCATAATAATATCACCGTCAGGGTCAACAGCGGACGGGGACAGCGTTGTATAATACTTCCCGTTACTGTATCTGCGCGTCTTATTTACCGACACACCGCTCACATACGGCGCTGTGTTATATACCTCAATCGGTATGGCATATCGGAATACCTTTTCTGTTTCGTCCTCTATATATGCGATAAGCTCATAGCTGCCAAGAACATTAAACGCTGCCGATATACTGCCGCTTGAAAAATTAAATGTACCATAGTCGGTCATATTAACAGGCGTTCCGTCCTTTTCAAGCTTCCACTCAATATTCTGATTACCCCATTTTGACACGCTGTAGCTTGCACCGTAGCTGCTGTCTATGTGCATATTCCTTGCAAGCGAGGTTGTCAAATTCGGCTTCGGATATACCCTAACAAGCGTTGTAAACTCGCGCTTTTGTCCGCCTGCGTCCGTTGTTCTTGCAATAAGACGGTATGTACCGTAGCTCTTAAAGCTTATCTGTCCGCTCGTTTTCGATAACAAGCCTGTGCAGTAGTTGGTATAAAGCACTTCGCTGCCGTTATTCTTTGAGATGTACCAAGACACAGAATTAGGCGCGTTCTTAAACGCCGCCGTAACCGTTACAGGCGTATCGGTATGCGTAATCTCCGGCACAATAATATCCGCTGAAGGCATATTGTATATATTTATACTTTCACTTGTTATCGCAGTATTGCCAGCCTTGTCCGTTAATTCCGCATACAGTATATACGTCCCTGTCTGATTAAATGTTATCTGTCCGCCGTCATTTGTCAGCGCACCGTCAGCATATTCCAGATAGTTTTTCTTTGCCGCGCCGTTTTTGGATATGTACCACTGTATTTTATCCCAGTCGCCGCCGCTTACTTCCGTAATAACCTTATTGCCTATACCAACATATCCGGTTTCGGATATATCTATGCTGATACTCGGTCTGCCGTATATTGTTATATTACACGATTTCTCTTTTTTATTGCCCTTCCTGTCCGTAAGAACAGCATATACCGTGTACTCGCCGCCCTGTGAAAAGTATATATTGCCGCCGTAATTACTGAGCGTGCCTGTTACATAGTCATTATACGGTTTTTTCTCACCGTTTTTCTCAATATACCACGCAATTTCACTGTCACCTATATTACTAAGCCTTGTGCTTACGCGCACAGTTTCTTGTATATACACGGTTTCCTTGTCTATATCAAGCTCCATTTCCGGCGCGTCCGTTACCGTTATCACAGCCTGCTCTGTATATGTCCTGCCCGTCTTATCTGAAGCTATAGCATACACCGTGTAAATGCCTGTTTCCTTAAACGTAAGCTCACCGCCGGAATTGCCCAGAGAACCGCCTGCGTGTTTTAAATAATTCTGCTTTTGGGCGCCGTCCTTGGATATATACCACGATATATCGCCTGTATTTTCGGTATCAGCTATGATTGTAACCTTTTCATCAGTGTATGCTTCATTTGTACTTAAAGCTAATTCAATACGGGATACTTCATACACCGATATGCTTTTTTCATACTTGAATTTTCTGCCCTTTTCATCTGTCACAGCCGCTTCCAGAGTATAATCGCCGGACTTATTAAAGCTGATACTGCCGCCATTATCCGTTAAGCTTCCTGCAGCATACTTTGTATATTCCTTGCCGTTTATTGTCCATACAATGCCTGTGCCTGAAACGTTGGATATATCAATATTTGTATTGGTATATGTGTATTCGGGCATTTCAAAGCTTGGCGTCAGTGACGGATATATCGTTATCGGTTCTGAAGCAAATGTATATTCCTTTCCGTATTCGTCTGTAACTAACGCCTTTACGGAATATGCGCCGCTTTTGCTGAATCTAACCGTACCGCCTGTATTCGCAAGCGTTCCTGCTGCATAGGTCTGATACGGTTTATCGTTTATGTACCATTCGGCATTGAGATTTGACATATTCTCATTTTCAGATACCACCGCTATCTCCGTATCGGTATAGCTGTATTCAGGGATTTCTATACGCATCAATGGCGGGACAATAATCCGTATCTTTTTAGTGCAGCTATATGTTTTCCCTGCACGGTCAGTCACAGTCAGCGTTATGTTATATACTCCTTTATCCTTAAAGCTTACCGCGCCGCCCTTGTCGGTCAGTGTACCGTCTGCATATTTACCGTACTTTTCAGACTTTCCGCTATCCTTTGAAATTGTCCACTCACTTTTATAGCTGTTGTCTGATGATATATTTACTGTTTCGCCTGCATATCCGTATTCAGGAACAGTAAAATCAATTTCAGGAGTGGCATTTATCATTATATCCTCCGAGTATGTAAATACCCGTCCCGTTTCATCCGTCACTTTGGCAATAAGCGTATAATCGCCTGTATTGGTAAAGGTTATATTTCCCCCGTCGTTTGTCATTGCCCCCTGAACATACGCGCTATAATCCTTTTCTGCTTTTCCGTCTTTGGATATGAGCCACTGTATTTTAAGGCTTCCAAGCTCGTTTACTTTCGGAATAACCGTTATGTTTTTATCCTTATACCCGTACAGCGGCAAAGGATATTCCGCTCCGCTGTCTGCTGAAAAGTCAACCTCCGGCACAGGATACACCTTTATAATTTCCGAGCTGTATTCAAAAACACGACCAAAGCTGTCCGTTACAGACGCTTTCAGTATATAACTGCCCTTGTCCTTAAACCGTATTGTGCCGCCTTCGTTCTGAATCGTACCATCTGCAAGCTCTTTAAATTCGCCATTGTCCTTTGATATTTTCCAGACAATATCCAAACCGTCAGCTTCTATGATATTCGTCTTGATTTCAGTATTTATGTCAGTATGCGTATTTTCAGGAACCTCAAACCCTATCTGCGGCACAGAATAAATATCGGTCTTTGCGTCATATCTGTATTCTCTGCCCGTTTCATCTGTAATACTTGCTGTTACGGTATAATGACCTTTTTTCTTAAACCGTATTGTACCGCCGCTGTTATCGAGTTTTCCGTCGGCATACTCACTGTACGGTTTGTCATTTATATACCATTCAATATTAAGGCTGTCAAGATTTTGCACATCAGGCTTAATGAGAATATCGCTGTCCGTATATGCGTATTCGGGCAAAGCGTTATCCCCGTAGCTTAAAACAGGTACTTTATACACCTTAATTGTCCGAGATGCTGTATATTCTCTGCCTGCGCTGTCCGTAAACCTCGCCGTTACGGTATAATCACCGTCTGTCTTAAAACGGATACTGCCTCCGTCAGCGTTAAGTATTCCGTCAGCGTATTCGGTATATTCCTTTTCAACGCCGTCCTTTGCTACGCTCCATCTTGTGTCCGCCGCGTCAATATTTACATACTCCGCTGTGATATTAACATCTGTATCTGTATGTGCTGTCTCCTGCATTGTAAAGCTCATCTTTGTAACAGGCATTACCTTTATATTCTTTGAATATTCAAAGCTTCTGCCCGTTGTATCAACAGCGGATAATATTAAGGTATAGCTGCCGCAATCACTTAGCTGAATATCCCCGCCATTCTCATTTAATACAAAGCCTGTATATTCGGTATATGGTTTCTGATCACCGTTATCCTTTGAAAGATACCAGCTTACATCATAACCGCTTAAATCTGATTTCTGCGCTACGGGGAAAACATTGTCCGTATGCACTGTATCAGACGTTTCAAAAATCAGTTCCGGCACAGGATATACGGTTATCGTTTTACTATCCTTAAAACTGCGGTTTGCTGTGTCGGTAATTTCATATTCAAATGTATAGCTGCCGCTTTTTTTCAATATTACGGTGTTATCATTCCCGTCTAAGCTTCCGTCTATATGTTCGGCTATATTCTCTATCGGCTTACCCTCAAACAGAACATTCCATTTAGCCGCACCGTCTGCAGGCTCTTTATCCGTATTTGCGGATATATTTATTTGGGTGTCTGTATGCGTATATTCGGGTATTTGGATATTTACGTTTGTTGTATCATACACCGTTATATCCTTTGAATACTCATATTTTATTCCTCTTGAATTTGAAGCTGATGCACAAATACGGTACTTGCCCGCTGTCTTAATACGGAAGCTGCCGCCCTTATCGGTAAGCGTTCCGTCTATGTATTCGTCAACCGAAACAGGCTCATATTCCTGTGCTTCGTCCGAATACCGCTTTAATATCCATTCTATTGATTTTACATATTTATTTTCGGTTGTAAATTCAATCACGGTATCCGTATGCGCTGTGTCGGGGATTGAAAACTCAACCTCTGCCTTTCTATTTGACGAGCCTCCGCCTCCGCCGCGTATTACTCTCGGCGTCGGGCTTGGCGATGGATTTTGCGTAGGTTCAGGTGTGGCGCTTATTCCGCTTGTCTTAATATCCCACGCTATACAGAATATTTTAAACACCTCGCCGCGCGTTATATTTCCGTATGGTCTGACCGAATTATCAGGATAACCGGAAATAATATCGTACTTTTTCGCTGTATTTATGTACCCTTTATCCGATTCGGAAATCATATAATCGTCCACATACGAAGTGGATTTAGTTTCAAGCTCAGCCTGTCCTGCAAGGTCAAGCCATCTTAATACATACCGTATCATCTCAATACGGGTAAGATATTTGTCGGGCATATATTCCTCGCCGCTCTCGTCCGTAAGGATTATCCCCTTATCAACAAGTCTTTCAATATCCTTCTGCGCCCAATGTCCCTGTATGTCATTAAAGGACAGCGTATTAACATATTCTTCATCATATGTTCTTGAAATCATAGCCGCTATTTCAGCGCGTGTAATGTTATTTTCGGGAAGTATATTCCCCTCCGGCGTTCCGAACAGAATACCCTTATCGGTAAGCTGTTCTATATATTCCGCCGCCCAGTGTTCGTCTGTGACGTCGTTATATGACACAGCCGCAAACGCTTCCAATGCTGATGACAGCATTACAAAAGCTAACAGTATTGACATTATTCGTTTCATTCTTTCACGCTCCTCGTTGTATTTAATTAAAAAAATCCCTCAGTCAAGAGAGATTAAAATGTATTCGTGTCCATTGTATGCACCTCGTCATACATACCGCCGATTTGTCCCGGCTTCATGGATTTTGCTGTGTATTTGTTTATCATTGCAAAGAATAAGTCTGTTAAAAATGCGTTATCCGATACCTCTAAAACTTCCATACCGCATTGCGCCAAATATCGTCTTGCCTTGTACTCCTCATCCTCCAGATAGCGTTTTGCGTCCTCGAAAGTATATGCCTTGTCAAAGCCCTTCGGTGTGAAGTCAAATGCTATGAAGAACCGCTTTTTAACCGCCACGTTATATGACAACTGCTCAACAAAGCTCATTTCATCGGCTATCATATTCCTGCACTCATCATTGTTTTCCGTTTCCAGAAAACCGCCCAGACGTTCAAGGTATGTTGATATGTCCGCTTTCTGCGTCAGCACCCGTATCTGCATATTATCGGGTGCAATCTTTAAATAGCTTGCGTAGTAGTAGATTATATTCTGCTGCTCCGTTTCCGATTTTAAATAGAAATTAACAGGCAAAACCTCTATCACCTTGACATACCGCCCGTCCTTCATTACGATAACACCGTCTTTAAATTCCTTTACAGGCAGCCACTTCTGCGTGCTGCCCTCGTAGTATTCAATTTCCTGCGACCGGTCCTTTGAAAATATATCTTTTAGCTTCAAGTAACCTCACCCCTATACTCTAATATTTTTCTGTTTTTCCGCCATTGCCACCAAGTACGGACAAATATACTCAGCGGATCGTCGCGTATCCCCATAAGCGCAAGCCCGCCTATCGGTATAACGAACACGGACGATAATATAATCTTCCATGTAAGTCCCACGGGACATAGCTTAAAGACAATAAAGGCAAAGGGAAGCGCGAGTATAACCGCTTCCACTACATTTCGCGTAGAAAAAAAGCCCATTATCTTGCCGCTGTCCTCAAAATTAGCGGGAATTAAAAAATCGTTCAATATTGTTTCCTCCCTTCATTAAATTAAAGGCGCCCGTAACTATAAAAATGACTGCGCCAATAGCTTGTGTCTATTGATGTGTACTGAATAGGCGAGCCGCAATGCAACATTCGATTTTGCCCTACATATATTCCGATATGCGTTACCGTTTCGCCCGCATTGTACGTTCCCTGAAAAAACACCAAATCTCCCGGCTTTGCTTCGCTTGCCGATACCCTCGTACACTGGTTATATATCCCCTGCGCTGTCGTTCTCGGCAGGTTATGTACTCCGCTGTGCGTATATACCCAGCAGACAAAGCCTGAACAGTCAAAGCTTGTTGACGGTGATGAGCCGCCGAATACATACGGATAGCCGAGATATTTCTCCGCTTCATTTATAAGCTTCGCAAAGGTGGCGTCATTATATGCCTCCGACGGTATTCCGTTATTCGTGCCGCCTGCTATTATAGGCAAATCAGGGTTATTGCTTGCCTTTGCCTGTCTTATGGTATTTACCATAAGCGTTACCCAATTCTTTTGGTCATCGTCAAAGCCATACTCGTTCATTACTTCGTCTGGAGTTTTGCCCTGCATTTTATCAGATGAAATAGAGCTTTGCGACATTTTCATTATATCCTGCTTATTATTTACAGCGTCAATGGATATAAGCCAGAGTTTGTCCTCCTCGCTCAAATCGGTATCATCATAACAGGACATAAGATAATTTGCGTGTTCGTGTCTTGCCATAAGCTCGGTATCTTTCAGACTTCCCCAATTAAAAAGCACCTGCGGAAGTGAAAAGATAACCAATATCGGAATCATAACTATGAGCATTATTGCCGCTATAATCCCTGCTATAACTTTAGGTGATAGTACCTTTGTAGCTCCGCTTGCTACTGCCAAGAAATCCGCTGTAACCGCACCGCGCACAATCTGCGCTGTCCCGTGAAGCTTATGAGCAATGTTACCCGCTGTCGCTACCGCGTTATTTTGTTTTTCTGCCATTATCACCGCCCCGTTTCTTCCGTAATCTCATTTCATTGGTAGAGTCAATTTTCTTTATCGTCGTCTGCTTATGGTACAGTGTTCTGTCCTGCTTCTTGTTTACAGCGGCAGGGTTATATCTGCCGTTTTTGTATTCGTGATTTATCTGCCTGTGATTATTAACTGTCTGCTGACGGTTTACATTATCGGTATGCGAATTGTTATTAACACCGCCTGTCATGCTGTTTTTCTGCGTATTTACAACAGAACTTGACTGACCTCCTGCGTTATTTACCGTCTGACCGCCGTTTTGGATATTCTCTGTGTTATGCGATGTGCTTCTGCTTCTGTCCGTACCGCCGCCTTGTGATATATTGGTCTGCGGACTTTCTGTTGATTGCTGTACCTGTGTTACGCCGACGACGGAGCTTGAACTGCGCTCTGTATTTACACCGCCGATGTTATGTACTCCGCCTCCGTTTACACCGATTGCGGGATTTCTTGCAATCGGCGGTCTGTTCTTTGTCCCTGCACCTGACATACCGCTCTTTTCCGCATTAAAATCACTTGTATGACTTGATGTTTCCCTGCTCTTATCGCCTGCCGGATTCGGTTTTCCGTACCTTGCCGCGTGTACCGCCGGATTACCGTTCGGGAACTCGTTATATCTTTCGTCCGTTTCAAAGGTTGAAAGACCGTATTTACCGTATCTATGCGGTTTTTCTTTGTTCTGAGCGTTCTGGTTAAATGCGGACTGATTATTCTGATTTGTTTGCGACTTATTTATCGGTTGTTGAGTTGGTGTACTGTTTCCGTCTGCTGACATATTCACTGTTGACGAAGAACCGCCTGTACGTCCTGCGATTGACGCCGCTGTACGCTCGGTATTTGTATGACTGCCGCTGTTGCCTGCACCGCTCCTGTTATGCCGTCCGTATGATTTGTGCCTTTGTCCGCCTGATGAGCGTGCGCCCGTATCCCTGTTCGCGGATATATTTCTGCCGATAGTTGACGCCATAGTGCGAACTGCTACCATTGTCATCATACCCGGAAGTCTGCTTCCCATTGCATTACCTGTTTGAGCAGGGTTTAGTCCGATTTTGCCGATATGGCTGTCAATTTTCCGCGCCACTCTTGTTAAAGCTATGACAAAGACAAGCCATATAAGGACACTTCCGCTTGTTACATTATCCATTGCGGACAATATCAGCTTCAAGAACACTATATTCATAATCATCATTACCATCATAGAGCCGTACATCCTGCACCAGCCACGAAAAATATCGTTTGTATTCTTGCTTCCGCCCATTGCAAACGCAAGCGGGGCAAAGAAAGTCAAAACAGATGTTACAACATACCTCTCTCCAATCTCAAACAACAACTTAATATATTGAAATATGAGGATAAAGCCTACCACAATCACTATCAGCCATTTTGCGCCCGAACCGATACTGAACATACTCTGGTCGGGTATGGCGAGGCTTAATTCGGGCGGTATCTGTAAAAGCTCGATAACCTTACCCGTTATCCCCATAGCCATATTACAAATCTGTCTTGACGCAAGCAATAGGAATGAAAACACGAATGTTCTGCAAAATATGTGCTTCGGGTCTTCACTCTCAAAGCCTGCGCCGGACATCATAACCTTTAAGGACTGGAACACCATATTTGCTATTAAAAGTCCCCAGCCGAGTGCAAGAATAATATTTGTAATATCCTTTATGACGGGAGCAGTTTTTTCAAAGTATGACATATCCATACTCATAACACCGACTAATTCCTTTGCCGCATATTCCATAATGCTGACTACCATTTCGTATATCCATTCAATCAAGCCTTTCATTATTGGTTCCAGCAATGGCATCACTCCTTTCCTTAGTTATTTCTACTGACTTACTGTATCGTTGCCAAGCCTGCCAAAAGAGGTCTGACATACGCTAAAAATGCGCCTATACCATTGATAATCGCCCACGCGATCCAGATACGTTTGAGCCAGTCCACACTTTGGTCTACCTTCTGCTGATTATTAGACAGCTTCATGCCGACAACACATATCGTCGTCATAAGCGCGGCTAAAACCGTACTGATACCCGCAATCTTGTTATATACGTCAACAATAATGCGGTTTGCGACCTCCCACATATCCTCCGCGTATGCGTTTACGGCAAAGCAAAAGACAAGGTAGATGACAAGCGGAACGGTGTTTTTCAGTATTCTTTTAAGTTTTTTATTCATCCGCTAACCTCCCTTCAAAAATATTACGGCTTTAATGATGTACCCTATACAGAATACAAAGGCAAGCGGAACGCTTTTCTCAGACTTAATGTATCCATACAAAACCGCCGTTACAGTCGTAGGGATAAGAACTAAAGAAAGCTCATAAAGTCCGAGATACGCTCCGGCTGCCGAAAGGAATTTGACATCACCTCCCTTCATACCGTCATATTTCAAGGCAACAAAAAAAAGCGGGAGTGTTAAGAGAAACAATCCCGTTACCTTGTCAAATACAGACGCATTACTGAATACCGATAAGGCATACATACTGAGTATTACGCTATTGGGTATCTCGCGTCTTGTATAATCCGTATATGCCGCATACAAAAGTAATATAGTAAATAGCATTAACTCATTGATGAAAAATCATCCTCATACATATCGCCGTTTATGGTAATAGTCTTGGATAACTTCTTACAGAACTCTATATTGCCGACACCGCCGCCCGAAATATATATATCAAAGCTATGGCTTGCAGGCTCTTCCTTTGTCCCTGCAAGCGCAACATCTGTATATATCTTTCTTGCGCCTGCTTCTGATATGGGACTTTTCGGCAACTGAAAGCCCTTTCCGCTTTTCTCCATAGCGATTGATTTTGACTGTGTGCCAAGCCTGTTTATCACATTCCACGGAATATATACCGTAGCCTTTGTCGGGTCTTTGACTTTACTCGTGGTGCTTCTGCTGTTGCCCCAGCTTGAACAATAATCACCGTCATTGTCAATAAGCTTTGTCTTTATACTGTAATTGACCTTTGTTTCAAAACCGTAGCCCGATTTAAAGGTTGACGGAGTAACCGTTGCATCAGCACTTAAAGTTGTCCTGTATGTAAAGGTATGATAACACGTCCTGTATTTCGGAGTACCGTCACTGTAACTTCCGTATCGGACTCTATGCGAATCTGTTTCCGTCCATTCAATCTCACCGTCGCATACTCCCGATGGCTTTATAATATCACTTCCGCCGCCAGTGCCGCCCGTTGATGGCGGTGGCTTAATACCGTCTTTAGGATAGCACTTTATGTTTAGATATTTTATCGGATTAGCACCGTCAAACTCAACTAAAACAGGCTTTTTATCTCCCGTTTCAGGAATACTGCTATCCGGCAACTGTATGCTCCAGCCTCCATAGTCATACCCTTCAATATCCTGCGGAGTATATGTAATTGTGGTTTTCTTATCTCGCACTACCTGCTCACCCGGTATTGTTTCCTCACTCATAATGCGTCCCGCTTCACTGTCCCAATACCGAACTCTAAGCTCGGTATCAATATATGGATAGTATTCAATGTTCAAGTCCTTAACAGGCATCCACGGAGCAAGCTCTATTCCGACGTCACGCTCTGTACCCGAATACTGAATATCCTGTCCTTCAGGTCGAACATTCCAGCCGCTGTATTCGTAGCCCTCCCAATCAGTGATATGGATATTGGTCTTTACCGTCTGGTCTCCTATCATTTCGCCCAAACTGCGCTGTTCTTCATAAAATACTTTGTTATGCGGAACATCCCAATACTTCACATTCACCTTTGCTTCAGGTGACGCGCTTACAATTACTCTTGCAGTGGCAAAATACCAATACATTCCCTGTGGGAACCATCTGTTTATGCCTATTGACTGATGATTTCCGTTGTCGGACCAAGGGTCAAGCGAGCCTACCTGTGTTGGAACATCACTTTTAACGCATAGAAAAAACGCTGTTTCGCCCGGCTCGGTTAATTCAAACTTTGATGAATTAAGTATATTGTAATTATACTCGTGATAACTGTCGCCCAAAGCTCCGTAGTATTGAAAATCCCAAACCTTGATAGCATTTCCGTCCATTGGATCACTTAAATCCTCAAATACTATGGTATCGCCCACATAGCACTGCATAGCAGGAAACTCGGTACTCAAATCATTATCCGAATAGCTTTCAAGCATATCCTTTATCTCTCCGTCTCGCATACGGATAATACGGAACTTTGCTATTGGCTTTTTTACAGCTTCGCCATATAAATTATATACAGATTGATGGCGATAATCTTTATCTGCATATTCATCACTGTAATCTGCATTTACTGCAATATTTGAGCATAGAAAAACGGCTGTCATTGCGACAGCCGTTAAAGCTTTTCGTATATTCATTTATCAAACCTCCTTAATCCTTTGCGGGATACGGATACTTAAAGGTTTCCGTATAGTGATATTCCTTTACCTCTCCGCTGCATAAACGCTTAACGCTTAATGTAAACTCCATAGGCATTCCGTCCTTTAATTCAAACGTTGTCTTGTTTTCCCTTGTGGTATAGTATTCTGCGCTTACACTAAATATTTCATCACCATTCTTTTTTGCATTTCTCCACTGATTACGATTATGCGTTTCCCAGCCAAGTATTGCACCCATATCTTCGTCATAAATATTAAACTCTGACGGAGTAATGAAATCAATCTTAAATTGGTAATTATCACAATCCGAATAATCTCTGACATTATCCATCGTTATCCAAAACAACTTACCCTCGTATGGATTTTCAGGAAAATGTACTGTCAGTTCGGGTTCGGGAAATGCCACAGGTTCGAGCGGAGATGTTATCGTTACAGTATATGTATTCTCGTCCCAATCCACATCACAATTCAGCATTTCCGCAACAAACCTCAGCGGTACAAATGTTCTGTCTGCTTTTATCATTGCAGGCACATCAAATGTATATAACACACCGTTCAGTGTCGCCCTTGATGATAATATATGAGTAATTATCGTATCCTTACCCTTTACAATAGTTACTTCCTGTTCTCCGCTGTTCCAAGATACATCAGCGCCCATAGCCTCACTAATAAAGCGTATAGGAACAAGCGTTCTGTCTTTATACAGATACGGCTTTGCGTCTGGGAAATCAATTTTATTTCCGTCAAGCGTTACCGTAATATCAGGTGTTTCTTCTGCCACCGCATAGCTTGTGCTTAAAATCGCAAGCATCATCATTGTCAGCAATAAAGTTAAAATCCTTTTCATTGTCTTTTCCTCCTTTTCAAATCGTTTTTAATATAAGTGTTACAAGCTTGTATTCTATTTATATCAGCACTGAGTACCAATGTCAAGAACTATTTACAAAAATGTACTTCCGTAAAAATGAAATCGCATACCTATGCGGTTTTTCGGCATTTTTAGTACAAAACTTTTTTTAAATTTGTTCTTCCGTATTTTTTAAACTGAAAGAAATTTTTGCAGATTGCCGCGTGAGCGGGCGCAGTCGTACACAGGTACTTCAAGCTTGCGAAAGTGGTGATATGCGAAAATTTAATCAGTTTTAATCCATACGAAAATTCGTTGAAGATATATTGAATGGTATCTCAATTTCTCCGATTAAAAATGAGAATAAACTCCTTGCAGTCGCGTACCCTTTCACAGTGAATACTGCCGGATTGCTCGTTCCGTTTACACTGGTGAAATTCAGCCTGTATATAAACTTCCCATCTCTATATTTTCGGTTATAGCTGTCTAAGCCCATATCATCGCCGAGAAATTTATAGAACTTGTTTTTTGCAAGTCCGACATTAAGATTTACTATCTTATCCTGTCTGTACGAATCGCCCATCGCATACTCAACAGCACAGTTTACCGTCCTTTGCAGGTGCATTTCTATTTCCTGCTGCATAATATGAACTCTGTAAAACTCGCCAACCGTTACTATAAAGGTTATCATAAAGAATACAAGTATCATAACCAATAATAGACCGCTGCCCTTTTTCTTTTTTGCAAGCTTTTCTTTTAATTTTATCAATACACACCGCCTCCCAAGATTATAGTCATTACATACGCGGCTGTCAAAACAGGGATAAGCGGCAGGCGCCTGTCCCTGTCAGATTTTCGCACAGCAAGCCACGCATACATTACTCCGCTAAGCACAAACATTGAAAATGAGAATAAACACATATTCCGTGCGCCTATTGCAAGATATATCACAAATATTACATCAAAGTCGGCTTCTCCCACCCATTTCTTTAATATTTTTACCATTAAACATATAACGCCGTAGATTGCCGATGATATGATTACATATCCGATAATATCCGCTTGTATAATAACTCTTGATGCAATACCAAGAGCAAATACAACCACTGTCCCTGCATACAAAAGCCACGCGGGAATTTCCCTGTACTTAATATCCAATACCGAATAGAATACAAGAATTATGAATGTAACTATGTATGTAATATATATCATTTCCAAAACTTCTCACTCATTCCTGTCATTCTGACCTTCATTGGAATAGTAAAGCCTATCGGATCGCGTCCCAATGGAGTAAACACGTCAAAACGATAGCTTGTTGTGCAAGTCACATCAAACGTGTTGCGTAGCTGTATCTTTTTCTGAGCCGCATTGAAATAGCTTGCGCTTACAGACATATTCGCGCCCGCGCCTATGTTCGTGTTATTTTTCAGCGTAGCAAACAAGGCATTTGTATTTGACGTTACCTGTCCCGATATTTCTATCTCACGCACCACGCGTCTGCAGGTATAATTCAAATTCAGATATACGGTAAATATACTGAAAAATGAAACAGCCGTAGCAATCAGCGTGATGAATACAAGCGTTTTGATGATAAGCTCATAATACGCGCTGCCTTTTTTCTTTACTTTAAGAAAAGCAGACAAACGCCTGCTTTTCTTCTGTATTTCTTTTTTCATTGCTTTATATACCGAACGCCGATTTAATCTTAGCGATTACTCCGTCCCAGACCTCCACGATTGCGTCCTGATAGTTTTTCATGAAGAACGCGCCGACTACAACAACAATAAGTATAACGATAAGCCAGCCCGTAATCTGGTCGCCTTCGGTATTCTTAATAACGCGCTTTGCATTTCTCATAAACTTATCCTTTGCAAGCTTTGTTTTTACAAGTAATTTATTCATTCTGTCAAATCCTTTCTTTTACATTATTCCGCCCAAAGAATTAAAGAGGTTTACTCCCACTACATAGAACAGCGTAAATATACCGATAACTACGATAGGAATAACCATCATCTTAACTCTGCCCGGACGTTTATTTAACTCTCTTTGCATTGTTTCATGCGATAATAGCGACATATCGGATAACAAGTGATTGAGCGCCGCCTCCTGATTATCACCTCTGTTTACTGCTATAAGCGCTTTGGTTAGTCGTGACATATAGGCATTGCCCACACGTTTGTCAAAATCCAACATGGCATTTTCAAAATTTCCTGATTTCAAATCAAGAACAAGCACCTCAATATCATATTGAAGTCCTTTTCCTGCTATTGTACTGTAGCTTTCCAACAGCTTTATAACGTCTTTTTCTGTTTTAAGTCCCTGCACAATAGCGCGTATAAACTTAGGCAGCTCGCTTTCTATAAGCTCATCTTTTTCCTTTAAGCGGTCATTGACCTCTCCGAAAAAGTGAAAATACACTATTACTGCTAAGATACATACCACTACAGCCATTGACGGCATTATAGCAACTGCTGCCAATGTACCTATAATAGCTGTACCCGCCGCCATTACGACAGCACGAGCGTAATATTCTTTCGGTGTAAAGATAATCCCTGCACGCTCCAGCTTTATTTTCATTCTCCGTTCCTTGAAATCATCAAGACGGATAAACGGAGCGACAAGCTTCATGACGGGTAGAAGCAAACGCTGATTGAGCGTTTCCGTCATTTTGGTCTTACCTGCAACACCTCTGAGCCTTTGCGTGGCGCTGTATGGCGGAAGCTTCAGCACACTGCTTAAAATGCTGAATATCCCCGCTGAAATTAAAATAAAGATTATTATTATTGTCATATCAAATTCTCCTTTCCATTACAGCGGTTTGTTTATTCTTAACGTCAAAAATGCTGATATTATTGTTAATATAAGCATAAGAACTATAAGCAGCTTTCCGACAAACGTGTTTATAAGAATATTAAACCATTCAGCATTTGAAAAGCGTAGTATTGGTATTATAGAAAATGCCAAGATGATAGACATAAAGTATTCCTTCCATACATTCATCATTACGGTATCAGCCTCTATCTGTAATTTCTTTGCGTCATTCATACCGTCAATGACAGCGGGAAGAATAAACCTCATATCACCCGACTTTTCCTGCGATAACACCAGAATATCAATCCATTCCGAAAAGTATTTGTTGTTGAGCTTCAGTTCCAGACGACGCAAGCCGCGCCGGATATTACTGTCTATAAGCGTTACGTCCGTTATAAATTCAGCAAACGGTCTTTGAACATCAAGCTTTGACAGGTTTTCATTTACTGCCTTTATAATATCGTTACAGCTTATATAGCTGTTAGTTATAAGGCTCAGCGTATTTTCAAGAAGCTCATCCTGATTACGCTTATACCATCTTGACTTGACTTTAAGGAATATGTAAGGGACGGGAATTAAAGCAAGCCCTGTTACTAAGGCGAGTCCCGTATCGGTAAAAAGCATTTTTCCCATACCTATCCCTGCCGCACAGAATACGGCAAGCATAGCGGCAAATATCTTCATATTACTGCCTCCCATTGCTACCGTATTCTGTACCGTTGTAATAATTTGGTCTTTTAATGTCAGCCTGCTGAACCGCTCGTCAACATTACGGAATTTCTCCTCCTGTACCTGCTTAGACAGTGAAATATATGACTTCCTTCTAAACGGATTTATTCCGGTAAATAAAAATGTGCCCGTAAGTAGGAGCGCGAATATCATAATCAATATTATATTTTGCAATCTCAAAAACCTCCCATTACATAAATTGTTTTATAGCGTCCTCGCTTGCGCCGCCATAGCGTAAGCGGTGCAAAAGCTCATCGGACATCTTGCTGACCTTCTTATGATGACCGATTACTTTTTCAATCTGTCCGTCAGTTCCGTATATATTTTTCTCAATCTCGTACTTAT
Source organism: Hominilimicola fabiformis (assembly GCF_020687385.1). Classification (NCBI taxonomy): domain Bacteria; kingdom Bacillati; phylum Bacillota; class Clostridia; order Eubacteriales; family Oscillospiraceae; genus Hominilimicola; species Hominilimicola fabiformis. The sequence goes on along the minus strand of NZ_JAJEQM010000016.1, from coordinate 57,040 downwards.
ACAGGGTATTTCCGATGACCTTACCGCCCTTTATCCCTGTACCCTCAAAAATTTCATCATATACACGCCGCCCGTCAGGTAGCTGTCTTTTAAAGAGAACAATCGGAATAGCCTCCAGAATAAACTCGAGGATTTTATTCTCCGATAATTGAAGTCCCGTTGCAACACACATTGAAAGAATACGGTTATACGCGTCTACCGCTGAATTAGCGTGAAGCGTGGATATGATAACATGACCTGTTCTGCCTGCTTCAATCGCTGTCATAGCTTCTGCGCCGCGCATTTCTGCGGGAATAATCGCATACGGGTGAAATCTTAACGCTTCCTTTAACAAATCGTCCATTGTAATCGGATTCGGCGCATCCTTTGTGAGCGTCTGAACAACTCTGTTTGTCATTCTTCCATTCTCATACTGAGCTATATTCAGTTCCCTTGTATCCTCAATCGTATATATTCTCTTTTTCTTGTCCAGACACGAAATCAAATATGCAAGGTCTGTCGTTTTACCGCTGCCCGTACTTCCTGCAATCGCCAGCGACACACCGTTATTGATACACACGGGCAAGAACTCCAACTCCTCCGGTGTTGCGCTGCCATACTCAATCATCAGCCTGCGTGTTATGACATTTTCCTTTTGCCGCCTTATAGACGCCACTCCGCCCGTTTTACTATCGACACACGGCGGAATGAGCGCCGATATTCTTACACCCTCACCTATATAGCTGTCTACTTTCGGATTGGAACCGTCAATGATAGAGCCGCCGAGCCATACCATTTTCTTGATTTTATCCATACAATCGTCCGGCGAAACAAAGGTTTCCTCCAGCAATTCCACTCTGTCGGGATAGATAACCTCGATACAATTCCAAGCATTGATATTAACCTCTTCTACTTCCTCGTTCTGAAGATATTTTGTTAAAATACCGAAGCCCGCCATGTCCTCGTATATCCTGTCTGCAAGCATAGAAATGTTTTTACATTCCTCTACCGACATCTTATTCTGATTAAGATAACGGATTATGAGATTTTTCAGCTTATCGCCTGCCGACGGTGAGTATATAACGTCTATAAGCTCCGCCGAGTGATTTTTGGATATGATATGCCGTATCTTATCCAGCACGTCCTTATATTCCATAGTCTGTTGATTGGAAGTGTCAGAAGTCGTATTGATATTTACCTTGTATATTAAATCATTTATGTTGAATACGTCCATATTACTGTCCCCCTCCCAATATTACCGAGCTTGTCAACGCTTTCATGCCTGATATGTACTCACGTTCCTGCTTCAAATCGTGGAATACAATAGCCTGTCCCGTATTAGCATAGATATTTGCGTTTTCCACATATCCAAGCTCAAAGTCAAAGGTCAGACCGATGCTTGACTTATACGCGGATAAATCGCACGACTTATCGTGAGCGTTTAAGATATGCGCTGTCTTGTATGACAGATTAAGCAAATCAAACACATTTCTCATACTGTCATGCCACAAACAATCCTTTACAGACGGACGGTGAACAACAAGAAGCTTGTCAGCCTCCGTCATTCCTATGCTTGATATGGGATTATTTAAGTCAGTATTTCCGTCAATAACTAAATAATCAAAGCGCATATTCGCGTCATCAAGCATATCCTTAACGCTTTTTGCGGATACGGTAGTAAGCTGCATAGCATCAAACTTATCGGGAACAGACAGCACAAATACTGATGTTTTTCCTGCCTGCACAAGCATATTCTTTGTTTCGCCGCCCATAAGCGCGTGATATATTCCTCTGTCGTCAGGGACATTACAGCCGCAAAGCATCTGCATTTCTCCGTAATATATATTTGAAGAAATGAGTCCCACCGTGAAATTACGCTGTGAAAGCGAAAACGCAAGATTAACCGCTGTTGTGGTCTTGCCGCTTCCGTTCGCGCCCCAGACCGCTATAACTTTTGCGTTCATTATGCCACACCTCTGCTTTCAAGTATGATGTGAAGCTTACCCGAATACTCGGCATTGATAAGCTTCGCCGCCTGTTCTTCTGTTGCTATAAGCGTTACGTTAGCGGCGATTGTGTCCTCTTTATCCTCACTCCCCTGTACATTCTCCAGATTTTGAGCGTCCTCATTTTCCACGCTGTAAATCTCTATACCTTTGAGTGTATCGTCAATAATAACCGTATCATCAGCATAATACGCAACTGTTACCTTATCGCCTGCCTTTAGCTGATTTGCCACACTTGCGGCATTGCTCGGCACACTCACGGCAATAAGGCGCTTTCCCTCTGATACCGCCTTATCAAAGCGTTCATCAGATACGAAATCTGCAAACTTTGAAGCGTACAAGTAATCGTCTGTTGTCATACTTACCTTTGCATACTTGCCTACAAGCTCATCGGGATTTTTGACAACCGACTCAGGCAAACCGTAGCTGCCTACCTCTACTTGTTTAAGCATTTGTGCCTCAATCTTTGTCCCTGCTGTAATATCCGCCTGCAATCGGCAAATATATATCGTCTTTTCCTTTTGCTTATACATTCCCGGTAAGACCAGAAACGCAAGAATAGCGGCTATGACAATGCACACACCGCCGACTACAAGCTTATTTTCCAATAACTTTTTCAAATCTTATCACTCCTACTATATTTTTTATTCCGTCAAAAAAAGCCTTGCAATTTCCTCTGCAAAGCTCTGACTGTTACGGTCAAACATATTGACCGCGTATTTCTGCAATGACTTAGGCGGCTCGGTATCAAACAGAAATATATATGAATTTGATATTTGCCCCGCCCACTGTTCATCTGTTAAAAAGTATTCGCATTTCTTTATATGCCAAGCGTCCGACAGCGACATTACAATCTGCAAGGACGATTTTTTCAGAAATTCTATATTCCTGTAATCATACCCGTCCGAAAAACCGTTATATTTTCCTCCGCTGCTTATTCTATATGGCGTTCCAAGGTCAATGAGAATAACGTCATAGTCCTTTTCAAATTCAGATATGTCAAATGATTTTACATCTCTGTACTGCGCCTGTCCGTTTATATACCTGAACTCATCGCCGCCGGAAAGATTAAAGGCTATTACCTTTTTACCGTTCATAACCAGATATTCCGCAAGGCTCGCCGTCATATTCGTGACGCCTGCGCCATGCGTTGTGCCAAAAAGAGAAATAACTGTGCATTTGTCCGCTGACTTATGCTGTAATACTTTTTTCTTTTTGGGCTTAATATCTATGACAGGCGTTTTTTCTCGCTTAGGCTTTTCTCTCTTGAGTTTTTCAGGCTTTTCCCTTTTGGGTTTTGCCTCCGGCTTTATATCAAACTCAGCCACATCAGATTTTCCCGTCTGATTTTCGATGGAATTTTCTTTAGATTTCTCCACAGGCTTTTCCGCCAGACTCGGATTTTCAGCATGTATTTCCTCTTTTATTTCCTGCTCAACCGTCAGCCTGCCCTTATTCATAATAGACAGAATTTTTAATTTGTCTATACCGTCACCCTCAAAGATAATATCCTCAACATTATATCGTCGGTTATATCCCTCATACTGCTCTTGTATATACTGATGTCTTTTGCCATTCAAGAGCAGTACAATACGCGCTGTCTTTGTAATTTCCCGTATTTGTGAAAGATATGTTTCTATATCCTTAACCACTGTATGCCCGATTACAATAACGTCAACATCAGGGTGTTGTTCAACCGCCATAATCAGCGAGATACCATTACTGCAATCCTCTAACGAAAAAACCATATTCTGACCTTGCATATCCTTATACAGTGCGTCCTGAATATGCTGACCTCCAAACGCGCTTATGATACTAATCATCCTAGCATCACCTCTTTAAGATACTGAAACGGGAGCAGGCTGTCGCTTTCCAGACTTTCATATACCTTCAGGGCATTTTCAAGAGCCTTTTCGGTGTCGCGCTTATCGTGCTTGTAAAAAGCGTGAAGAAGTACGATATTATCGTCCCTCTCACAGAATATGATACGCACAATTTTTTTTGATACCTTTATCCGAAACTCATAAAACTGTCTGTAACGCTCTATGATAAAATGCTTTACATGAGGCTCTCGAAGTATTTTGTTCTCCATTACAAGCATACTAAGCTGATACTTGAATTTCTTTTTTACCTTGTCATCGGAATGTTTCAAAAATTCAAGCACCTGCGACGCTCCGCTTTCATCACAATATGTATAAATTTGCTTCAATAAAAATTCACCACACTTTACTTACTTTTTAATTTTGAGTACAAAAAAAACAAGGGCTATGTATGTAAAAGCCCCCAATTTTCCGTTATTATTTTATCTATTCTTTCCTCCACCTCGTCAAATGGTACACCATACCTGAACCCGCGCGATACCAAATCAGGCACACACGATAATACTTTCAGCTCCTCCCATAATTCGGGATGCAAAAACTTCAAATGTGCAAGCTCATTATATGATTGATTAGGACAAAACCAACACCCATTGCGCCGCGTAAAGCTATATATCGGCGATAACAGTCCGTAATTCTTACATAATTCATAAGCCATTTCCTCAGTACAGTGGTATTCATACAGTAAAGACCGTTTGTTATCTGTCAGACGTTCCAAGCGTTTAGGCTCGTCTGCCGCTATTCCCACATACTCTATATACTCACCCTCAATACTTTTACGATACTGTCTTATAGGCTTCATCTTTAATCGGTCATTCCCTGCACATCTGCCGCCGATAAGCCAACCGCTGTGTTTACCGTTGTTTTCTTCTGTCTTTGACCTTGTAACGGTATGAAAAAATAAATCCATATAGTCACAATCGGCATGAAGTATTTTTATCTTATACCCCCATTCTTCAAATATCGGTATTGCGATATTTCTGATAAAATCAATATGTTCAGGTATTTCACCCGATATATTCCTGCTTTTATCAAACATAACCTCGCAAAAAACTATTTCCGTAATCGGCAAATGATGTATATGAGCGAGAATTATTGAGGCAGTCGAATCTTTTCCTCCTGACCAGAAGCATAGTGTATTCATTATCCACCGCCTTTCTTATCAAGCAGCTTATTGTCTTTAAGATAACCTATGAGCAGTTTTTCAAGCACGTCCGCCATTTCCTGTTCACTATGGAACTTACCAACATACTTCTTTACAAAGGCATCAACATATCTTTCGGACTTCTGTTTCGGTTCGCCAAGTTCTGCAGTTATCTTTTCCAGAATTTCAATAGTAAGATTATTTCTGTACTTCTTTATTTTCTTGACATATTCGCTATTTAATATATCTTTTTTATCTACAAAGAAATATTGATGTATTATACTTTGACATTCCTTTGAAAAATATGATAAAGCGACCGATATTTTAATTTTTATTTTTCCGCTGTCCACTAAAATGAGTAAATCATCAATTAAATAGTTTAGACGAATATACTCATATATATTGCTTTTGGACACGTCAAATTCTTTAGCCAATGCTTTCTGCGTATTTTCATCCAGCTTTGTCCACCCGGTGGACAAATTGCCTTTCTCCTTTTTCAGACATTCGTTACGAAGCATATATACTTTTGCGCGTTCTGACGGTAATATCTTATCCCTTTGCAGAAGATTAGACTTTATAACGATATTTGCCGCTTCTATGTCAGTACACTTAATAATGCGTACATCTGCCTCTGTTTCACCATTAAGCTTCAACGCTTCCATTCGTCTGTGACCGCTTAGAATTTCATACCTGCCGCCAAAACCTAATACACGCACAAGAATTGGATTTAACAGACCATGCTCCTTTATATCCTCCGCAAGCATTTCAAGCGCTTTATTATGCACCACTCTGAACGGATGCTTTGAATATGCCTCAGTATCAGTTATCTTTACCCTTGTTACGGGTATCACTTCAAATTCCTGTTCAAAATCCATATTAGTTCCTCCCTTCTGTTACTTTTTTTGATTAGATGTTTGTCTGTGTAAAATTACTTCTATGTCCCTTTCCACAGCATAGTCAGTCCTCCTTTTTAAATTTTTGCAAATAAAAAGACTTGAAATTCAAAGTTTTGAAAATCAAGTCTCTTTAATAAGTATTATTTAATTATATGATTTTAATTTATATTCTAAAAAATCGAATTATATTTATTGTTAAAAATATGTGTACCTTTATTTAATTTACCAACTAGAAACCGTTTAGATTTTCTAGTTAGAATTGTCAGCAGACTACATTTTTTCTTTCTAACATTTTTCTAACACTTTGGATTTTTTAGATGATTTATGTATTTTTCAAAAATCCCTTTTTATACAGTATAAACATGAATAAATGGCTATGTAATGCCATTTTTACATGATTAAAAGGTCTTAAATAAATCACTATAAAAATAAATAAAACACATCTGGTTCCACTCTTAATCAGGGTGTCCAGGGTTCGAGCCCCTGATCGCGTACCACAAGTTGTAATATCCGAACTTTGGTTCGGATATTTTTTTGTACAAAAACAAAATATAGCCTCTTAGAACTATATTTATGCAGAAATATATTGAGTTCATTAAACGAGATTTTAATACAATGTCAGTCTTCTTCTATTATTTGCATACTATTAATAACATTTTTATATTCTTTTGCAACTTCCCCAAATTGCTTATCAATCAAAATTTTATCACAATCTTCTCCATTATGATTAATGTTATAAAGAGTTTCCGTAAGAGCCGAACTTGCCTTATAAAGTTTTCCGAAATCAAGACTTACTGACGAGCCTTTCAGAGTATGCGCACAAAGATACGCTTTTTCATACAATTCTTCATTCAAAGCCTTTTTCAATTCATTAAAAGCGGTATCGTTTTTGAAACACTGTACAAAGCGGACAACATATTTTTCATCAATGAGTCTTCTTTTGACTACTTCAAAATCACCTCCGACTTTATCATAAAAAACTTTCAGTCTCTTGGTTGTTCCTGCAATATTACCTCTGTATTCAATATAATTATAGTATTCTTTTTTTATTTCATTCAAATTTCGAGTTCTTATCGGCACAACATCGCCCGATTTCATTGTAAAATCATTCTCAACACTCTCTATCTTGTTCATATTAACAAGATAACTCTGATGACATCTCAAAAATGCTCTATGATTTATTTCTTCCTCAATATCATTAAGTTTCTTATATATTGTGTACTTGTTTCCGTCTGTGCGATGAAGAATACATTTTGAATTACTGCTCTCAATATATTCAATCTCACTGTACAACACTTGAATTACGGAATTGCGTTTTTTTATTTGGTATGTATGCACATTTTCATAATTGCTCAGCACTCTGTCAAGTACCATGCTGATTTTATCTATATCGTGCGGCTTAACCAAATAGCCGCTCGCCTCAACGTCATAACTTTCAACCGCATATTTTGACGTTGCGGTAAGAAATATAATCTTACCTTTATAATTCATATTTCTAAGCTTTTCCGCAACTTGTATTCCGTTTAACTTGTCCATATACATATCAAGAAATATTATATCATAATACTCCCCATCTTCTATCGAATAAATTAAATTAACGCCGTTTTCATAGCTATCAATATTGTATTCAATAAATCTATCTGAGAAATAGATACTTAGTTGCTGACGGATTATTTCCCTATCACTTAGATTGTCATCACAAACTGCAATATCCACTTTTTGTGTTCACCTCACAAGGAATTATTCTATCATAATTATACCACAAATATGTATTTTTTGTCAAATTCATCGTAAACACCTTCATTTTCAATAAATTCATATTTCTACGGTTATTTATGCTATAATTTCATCATACAAAAGGATAAAAGGAGAAGTATAAAATGGTAAACTACGGAGTGATTGAAGAAAAAATGTGTGATTTATGTATGGGAGAATACATCACCTATGGGATAGGTGCTTATAATACACAGGCTCACGAACTAATAACTTTTGTTTCAGATGTTTTTCCATGTAAGGATGACGCCGAAAAATTTGTGAATGTTTGTAATGAAAACGAACTTTCATTACATCATTTAAGAGATGTTATCGAAGATTTCATTTGAAATAAAAAAGCACTGAATAAATTAAACTTTGTTCGGTGCTTTTTTATTGCAATTCACTTTGAAAGGTGCTATACTTGATATGCAAAAAATATACAAAGGAGCATATGTATGAGTAAAGCACCTTCGGATAATCAGTATTTCGGTACCGAAAAAACAATGAAAATTTTATTTAAGCTTGCGCCGCCCGTTATGCTGGCACAGCTTATTCAATCTTTATATAATATAGTAGACAGTTTTTTCATCGGTAAATTCTCAGGATACGCACTGACGGCACTTTCTGTAATATACCCTATGCAACTTTTGATATGTGCCGTTGCAGTCGGAACAGGTGTCGGCGTCAATACCGTTATGGCACGGTTTTACGGTCAAAAGCGAACTTCCAAAGCGATTAACACCGCCGGAATAGGAACTGTTATGGCTGTTGTGAGCTGGTTCATATTCGCTTTAATTTCATTTTTCATCATAAAACCGTATGCCTTAATCTCGGCAGAATCTGAAATTGTACATGAGTATACTATTACATACGGTAAAATAATCGGAATTTTCAGCTTGGGAATATTCCTTGAAAGCACTTGGACAAAGATTTTGCAGTCACAAGGAGATATGAAAACACCTATGATTGCTCAGATTGTCGGTGCATTGACAAATATTGTACTCGACCCTATTTTAATTTTCGGAATGTTCGGAATTAAACCGATGGGTGTTGCAGGTGCGGCTATTGCAACTGTCATAGGTCAGTCGCTCGCCGCCGCCATAACAGGTATTAAAGGATTTTATAAGCCGCCGAAATTAAATATATTTTTGCCGTATGTAAAACAAATATATGCAGCAGGACTGCCGAATATTATTATGCAAGCATTGTGGACTGTATATATTCTCGGACTGAACGTACTTCTTGCGTCATTCTCTGATGCATCCGTAACCGTGCTCGGTATTTATTATAAACTTCAAAGTTTCTTCTTTATTCCGCTTAATGCTCTCGGCGTCTGCATAGTGCCTGTATTGAGCTTTAATTATGCGATAAACAGAAAAGACAGATGTAAACGCGTGTTTTGGGAAACTGTTGCCGTATCTGCCGCATTTATGCTTTTAGGCGTGGCGATATTTGTGCTTTTGCCAAAACAGTCAATTGGAATATTCTCAAATGATACAGAAGTTTTGAATATAGGTAATGTGGCTTTCCGAATAATCGGAGCAAGCTTCGTACCCGCCGCACTCTCGCTTACATTCCCTATTTTGTTTCAGGCTATCGGAAAAGGTAAGGAAAGTATTTTTATAACAGTGCTAAGACAAGTTGTACTTCTTGTTCCTCTTGCCTGGGTATTTTCGTTCGCAGGACTTAATTATGTATGGCTCACTTTTCCGGTTACAGAAATTATAACTTGCAGTGTCAGTATGATTTTTTATAAAAAAGTTTTTCATAAAAATGCGTAATTTTTGACTGTCGATTAAAAAAATCGACAGTTTTTTGTTATGAAAACGGCTTAAAACCTATGGTTTTGAAAGTTCACTAAAAAAAGTTTAATTTTTTTCAAAAAAAGTGTTGACAAAAGGTATATGTTCTGCTATAATAATTTTTGTCAGTTGAGCTGATGAACAAACATCTGGAGAGATGTCTGAGTGGTTGAAAGAGCCGGTCTTGAAAACCGGTGACGGTTCCGCCGTCCGTGGGTTCGAATCCCACTCTCTCCTCCATTTAAAATTTTATATTTTGTACTGCATACAAAGCTAATTGCTATTTAGAACGGCAGCAATTTTAACTTGTTGTATGCTTTTCTTTTATGGAGAAGTACTCAAGAGGCCGAAGAGGCGCCCCTGCTAAGGGTGTAGGTCGGGAAACTGGCGCGAGGGTTCAAATCCCTCCTTCTCCGCCAACAATTCCCACAACGTTGGGACACGGAAACACTATAAACCATGAGGTTTGTAGTGTTTTTTTGTATTATTTTTTACGCAACAGTTCACTATTTTTTTACAACTTAATTTTATATTATTTTAATTTATATTAATCTATACTACCCTATCTGAATTTACTCGTTATATAAATATATATTCTTACCTTGATAGCTATCTTATACTTATGGAGGTAAAAATGGACAAACATACAGAAAAAGTCAATGACATTGAGATTTGTACCGTTCCGAAAGGTGTGCTACAATACACTCATGGGGTGATGGAAATGAGCGAATACGACAAAAATTTATTCCACAAGGTGTACAGAGAAATCAGTGAACAGCTTGGAATTGAAACAGCTTTAACCATTCATCAAATGTTCAAAGGTACACAGGTAAACTTCCCTGTGCGATTTTTTGATACACAATGTGTAAAGGAGATGATAATTAAAGAGTATGACGGTACTAATGTCAAAACATTAGCGAAAAAATATGATTATTCCGAAAAATCAGTCAGACGAATAATCAAAGAAAGTACGAAAAAGAAATAAAGGAGGTATTTCTAAATGGATAAACCATCAAAAACAAGAGGTATAATAACTTTTATCATTGCAATAATTGCTGTTATCGTAATGATTACAACAAGCGGTTTATTGGGGTTAATTCTGTATTTATTTGCTGTTGTAATCTCTTTCTTATCTATTGATAAAGAAAACAGACATTCTGTATCTGCACTAATAAACTACACAAAAAACACTGTATGCAATACTCACAAAGAAACATTGCTTTCAAATGATATATTTGCAATTATTATAGCACTATTCCCTGTTATACTATTAATCAGCTGTTTTATGATATTCTACATAGACCCATTAAGAGCGGCAGAAAATGCTTTAAATGATGCATTTGACGAATTAGACAGCCTATTTTAAAACCGGCACACTATAAAAAATATAATTAGGAGATGTAACTTATGATAAAAATTAATAATTTCTTTGACAATTCCAATGTAAAGTGCATTGCTGAAGGCGGTGTATTCTCAATTTATGAACATCAACATGATTTAAGCGTTGATAGCAATACTGCAATGAATTCTTATTTTATGGAGCAGATGAATGTAAAGAAACGTCAAGTACTGTGTAAACTTGATAATAGTACAGTCAAATTACAAGCAGGAGCAATGCAATGGATAACAGGCGATGTTGAAATGGATTCAGGTGTATCAGGTGCTAAAGACTTTTTCGGTAAATTGGTAAAAGGTGCCGTAACAGGTGAATCAGCCGTTAAACCGCTTTACACAGGTACAGGTTGTGTTATGTTAGAGCCGACTTATAATTTCCTTCTTATTGAAGATGTTGCTTCTTGGGGAAAAGGTATTGTATTAGATGACGGCTTATTCCTTGCTTGTGAAGGTAATATACAAGAGTCAATTAATAAAAGAAGTGATGTTGCCACAGCATTATTATCAGGAGAAGGTATTTTCAACCTTACACTTTCGGGTAACGGTTTTTGTGTGCTTGAATCACCTGTTCCGAGAGAAGAATTAGTTGAATTTGAATTAGATAATGATGTCTTAAAAATAGACGGTAATATGGCAATAGCATGGTCATCATCATTGCAATTTACAACAGAAAATGCAAGCAAGTCCATAGTCGGCTCTACTCTTTCAGGTGAAGGTGTAGTAAATGTCTATCGTGGTACAGGTAAAGTTCTTGTTGCTCCAACCATGAACGGTACAGTTAATCCATCATCAAACGGTCCTGAACAAACAACTGCAAATTCAGGTTCTGACAGTTTAGTTGGCAGTATCGTCGGCGGAATACTAAAATAAATCATTTTATCAATTTTAAAGTCATACAGCCAAACCTATGGCAGTATTCTCTGTTTTATAGAAGGAATTTGATACTCCGCCAAAACGTATAAACCGTATAAATGCTTGAATATCAAGTATTTATATGGTTTATATTAGTATTACAATAAATTCTGTATACTTATTTTAAAAGAACCTTTAGATAGCGGGGTTTTTATAGTGAACCCTGCTCTGTTAGGAGACCGGTTATTCTTTTTATTGTATATTTATCTATATATGATATTTTTAGGAATTTCTTTATTCAAATTATACTCTTTTGTAATTTGCACCCTTGACAAATGATATGCCGATTTACAATCACAACACCAAATTTCACCGTATCCATACTCTCCGAGATTTCCCACAAAAGTATAATCGGTATTATCACTCCCGCAATACGGGCATTTTCCGCTTGTTTTTGTTATTGCTATGCTTTCTAAGTTTTAATCCATTTCATGTCACAACACCCCCATAATATATAACACCATAATTTTATTATATCACATTTTTATTTTTTTCAACTGTAAATTCGCTTTACAAATATAATCATATTGTTTATAATAGTATTATAAACAATACACAAAACACAGGAGCATATAATGAACAAAATTGAATTTAAGCAATTCTTACAAAATACAAAAGACAATATACAAGAAAAACTCAATCCGAAAAAAATCGGTACAAAAATATCAGTGAGTTTAAAAAGTAAAAAAACACGCAAAAATCTAATAATCTATGCATTTTTAACATTATTCTGCATAGCATTTCTGTTACTTCTGTCTGCGTCCACAAGTCCGCTATACAAGGACTTATGCGACGGTGATTCAAGCATTTTCATATTCTTCGGAAAAGCGATAACGCTCGGCAAGGATGCATACAGAGATTATTTTGACCACAAAGGTCCGATTTTGTTTTACATAAATGCATTGGGATATTTCCTGACAAAATCAAAAGTAGGCGTATTCATACTACAATGTATATCCCTTTCAATATCTTCGATATTTATGTACAAAACGGCACGTTTTTTCACAAAACCGATACGCTCGGTAATTTGTGTTATAATCACCATTCTCGCATTCGGTGCGACAATCAGTGACGGCAACTTAACGGAAGAATACTGTATTCTCTACTGTATGATAGCGATTTACACCGCATTAAAATTCATCACAAAGCACCCAAAAGCACCTCACCCTCACAAAAATATGGTTATTTACGGAATATGTTTTGGAATTTGTGCATTTATCCGCGTAAACAACGGACTGATTATCTGCGGTATTGTATTCGTTACGATTATGACCGACTTTATAAACGAGCATATCAAAGAAATATTTAAAAATATACTGTATTTTATAGTCGGTGTATTGATAGTGGCAGTGCCTGTATGCCTTTTCTTCCTTATTAAAGGGACGCTGTCGGATATGTTGTTTTCTACTTTCGTATTCAACTTTCTATACGCGTCGGAAGGCTCGTCAGAAAAGACATCATCAGCCATATTACTGCTTCTGCGATGGGTTGCACCTGTCTTGATGATGATATTTATATCGTCATTTTTCGCAAAACGACTTGGTCCAAAGGTTGCGTCATTTATCACAACAATATCCATATTCGCACTGATACCTATATTACTCGGTTTCAGTTACACGCATTATTACACAACGCTTATACCTTTAATACCGATTTATTGCGCTGTATTCTTCTATATTACATCAAATAAAATAAACATTCTTGCAGTAATACTTTGCGTAATAATGGCATTTCCGTTGGCAAATTACTTTGTTCAATCAGAGTCAAATATAGTGCATTACTCAAAGAAGTTGTATTTGCAAAGTCACCCTGCCAAAACAAGCGACGTATATTCGGATATTTATTACAGTGCAAAACAGCTTAGCTCGCAAATTCCCGATGAAGACAAAGACAGCGTATACTGCTACGACATTTCGGCAACCTGGCTTTTGCAAGCCGACATTATGCCTTGCTTTAAGATATTTATTCTTCAGGAATGGTGGTCGGAAATGTATCCCGAGTTCGGTCGTCAAATTAATCAAATGATGCTTGAAAAACAACCTAAGTGGGTAGTTATACACAATATCGACATTGTAAACAGTAAGCAGTTTATGAATATAATCAACAATAATTACGAGCTTGTTGATGAATACAGTTATGACCGATTATACAAATTGAAAACCCAATAAAAAAATAGCTGTTGCAATTAGCAACGGCTATTTTCATGTTTATCTTTGTCATAGACAATGCAAAATGATTCCGTAGGATTTTTCACAGTCTTTTTAGCTTTCAAAGCCTTATCCAGCCCCACTCCCACAACTTCATTTGTTTTAAGCACATAAATTCCTGTTTTAACAATAATATGCGCGCCGGGATATTTTTCATTAATCATTTTACTGAATTGTTTATTTAACGCATCTATCTTATCAAAGCTTTCTAAATTTTTAAATCTGAACGCACTGAAAAAAATATCCGCACCGTCAATGTGAGTTATAATATTATAATCATTATCACTTGGCAAAATACAGTTTACAAACTCTGTAAAAACCTTATCTCCCTCAATCTGACCGAACCGTTCGTTGAAATCAAGCATTCCCGAAAAATCGGTATGTAACAGAGCAACCTGTTCGTCTTTTTCCTCTGCAAATTTTCTCAGTCTGCCTATCTGTTCATAAAACTTTGCAATAGTATAACAACTTGTTTTGCGGTCATAATCAATTATTTTTCTAAGCTTTTTCTCATTTTCCGTTTCCTTATCGCTTTGAGAAATGTACATCGTCATAAGCTTCGTCGCCATATTCAATTCAACGCATTCTTCTATCTGCCAAGGATTTTCATATCCGAATCTCGTACAAACAAACATAAAGAACGAATCTCCTGTTGTAATATTTGCATTATAGACCACTTCACCGTTCTTTTTATTCTTTTCAAATTCACGTTGAAACTTTAACGAAAATCCGTTTATTTTTTCATTTGAAAGAATAAATACAGGATATTTTTCAAAGAATTCTTTGAAATGCTCAATGTCAGAATGAGCATAATATCCTCTTTTTCCCGCATTATTCTGAAATTTTGGATCACTGCACCATTCATAGCTTATTGTGATTAAATCTTCCTTGGTATTGACCTTCATTATCTGAAACCAGTCAATATCGAACTTTTCAGCCACATACCGAATAATCTTATACATTGCGTCATCGCTGTTTTTCGCACTTGAAGAAAGTTCAAGGAACACTTTCATCATATCGCGTGTCTTAAATAATTCCGTACTGTTTTCGGCGTCCTCAACTTCATAATCAATCGCATGGCTTGAATTGTCGTACACAATATTTTCATTGTATATCTCCCAGTGAGCCTTGCCATTCTTTTTTGTACTGTACAGCGCCTTATCTGCTTTTGAGAACAACGCTTTATAATTAGGCACTTCTTCAAATATTCTGCCGTCTGCCACTCCGACACTGCACGTTATTCTCTTATCTTCTGAAATATTAATCTTACATACATTGTCAACAACTCTGTCGGCATTCTCTGCTATTCTGCTACTTTTCAAAAACACGAAAAATTCATCACCGCCGTATCTTCCGACAATAGCGTCGTCATCGGTTGCCTTGTTCAGCATTTCCGCAACCATGGCAATAACGGTATCACCGTATAAATGTCCGTATGTGTCATTTATATTTTTAAAATCGTCAATATCAATAACAAACAGTGCGTAATCTCTGCTTTCGGGATTGGATTTTATATACTCATTAATCCTCTCGACGCCTGCATTTCTGTTATAGACATGAAGTACCGGATCAATCTCGATTTTTTCTTTTAATTCTTTTTCATGATGTTTTTCATCCTCGATATTCGTTATTGTTCCGAAAATTCTTTTAAGATTACCCTTTTCATCATGTTCAAAATTTCTGAAAATGCGGTGCCATTCATAATTCTTATTGCCCGGCAACTTCATTCTGACACTTATATTTTCTACTTTTTCATTGTATATGTTTTCTTTAAGATAACCGTAATCTCTTTTATCCGTAAGCTCATAAACAGCATCTTCTGTATTATTGGGGATAGACAGTTTTTTCAGTTCGGTTTGACCTTTCACCGGAATATATAAAGTCATATTATCGTCCGCTACGTTATGTTCAAAAACAATATTTTTTGAACTTTTAAGAGCAAACGTAAAACATCTTCTCTCATCTTTCATCCTGACAAGATTCGTATGCTGTTCCGTAACGTCCATAAGAATACCAAGAATATCATTTTCATTATATTTAGTCAAATGCATACAAATATAACGTATCGATCCGTCCGAAACAATACATTTGTATACCACTTCATTTTTATCTTTCAAATCAGCTATAATATTTTTGTCTTCTTCACAAATATTAAGACTTTCAAAATTTCCGTTCGCATAAGTCGAATAATAGTAATCATTCGCCGAAATAATTTTAAGCGTACTGTCATTTTGAAACGCAACAACACCACACGGCATTATATTATAGCTATCGTCCTCAAAATATTTTTTCAACATTACAACTGCCTCAACCTTTTTATAAATTATCGGTATAAATATTCTATCACAAAAAATGTATCAAGTAAATATTTTTCGACATATTTTATTATAAAAAAAACAACCGTATCTATATAAGAATACGATTGTCTGAGAGAGAGATTTATTTTACGGTTATATAATAACACAATAATTAAATTTATTCCATTGCATTTGTTGTCCAAAATATTGCAAATATTGTCCTTTTATGCTATAATAATTGTGTAGGAGGTGTATTTTATGGATGCAATTTCATATAAACAGAAAGAATATCTTTACAGTTATTTCCGTTCAAAGCCTCCGGAGCTTAACTTGCACCTTCATAAATATTATGAATTTCTGTATTTTATATCGGGTGATGCAACGTACATAGTCGAGGATAATCTATATAAAATTCACCCCGGCGATATTTTGCTTACAAGACCAGGAGAACTTCATACGATTTTCTTTCAGTCAGAAAAGCCGTATGAACGTATTTTTATGCAGATACATCCCGACTTTATCACCGAATTTGATTTGTTTGATAAAATAAATTCTTCACCTATTGGCGAAAATAACAGAATACCGTCAGACATTGTTCAGTCTTTCGGACTTTACGATTATTTCAAAAATGTTGAACATTACATTTTAAACAGAGTACCCGAAAGTGACGCTATGATAAAATCGTATTTTTTACAGTTTCTTGTCGCGGTAAATCATGCACTTGACAACACCGTTTTGCCGATAAAACCGACAAATAATAACCGTATTGACGATATAATAGATTACCTTACCGATAATATTTCCGCAGATATAACACTGGATTTTTTAGCAGAGAAATTTTTTATTAATAAGTATTATATGTGCCATACATTTAAAAAACAGACTGGTATTACAATAAAGGAATTTATGAATACAAGAAAAATCACTAAGGCGAAACAAATGCTTTCCGAAGGTGCGGATATTATGGGGCTTTGCTATGAATGTGGGTTTAATGATTATTCCACGTTTTATAAAGCGTTTAAAAAACTTACCGGTAAATCGCCGAAAGATTTTTTGACTGGTGATTGATTTTTGCCACCCCGTCACTTCGTGACGCCTCTCTTCAAGGAGAGGCTTTTTGGCTCCCCTTGTGGGGAGCTGTCGGCAACGCCGACTGTGGGGGTGGCTTCTCGGGTCGTAGTGGTGCCGTCCCCTACTGCCTTAATATCTAAAAAAAAGGGGCGACCAATGGTCGCCCCTACATACAATATTGTTTAACATAAGCGATTGTTTAACATAAGCGGTTATCTGCCATTCTTATTCGTACGGGCGGTCATTGGCCGCCCTTTAACATTCCACACATAAAAAAAACAGCGGTCAAAGACCGCCGTTTTTTTACATCAATGACTCAACATATATTTGAAGTATTTCATCTTTTGACGGAACGAACATACTGTTTAGTGTACCGCCTGCATTTTGAGCAATTTCTGCATACAATTCAAGTTCTTCTTTTTCAAACTTTTCTTTATCACCCAAAATTTTCGCAAGAATATTTTTAAATTCTTCTGCACTGTCTAAATTCATACAAGACAATATTTCCTTAACTCTGTCCTTATCATTTCTTTCAATATACTTTGTAAACTCACCGAGCAACAATCCGTTTGCTCTGCCGTGGTCGATATTTTTGAAATATGTAAGCGAATATCCCATTGCGTGTACCGCCGTTGTTTTTGTTTGCGATATGACAACACCTCCAAGCATTGACGCATAAAGCAGTTTTTCTCTGTCGTCTTCCGTAAGTTCACCGCTAATTAAATCATCAAATGTTGACGCAATAATTTTAACAGCCTCTTTAGCTATTACATCAGCCATTATATTCGCCCTCTTTGACATCATTCCTTCAACCGAATGTGAAAGTGAATCTATTGCGGTATTGACCGTAGTGGCAAGTCCGAGATTTTTTGTGTATTTTGCGTCAAGCAATGCGTATGTTGGGAAAAGGCATGGTGACGCAATACTCTTTTTTGTCTGTTTTTCGTGGTTTGTCAAAATCGCATACGGTGTAACCTCCGAACCGGTTCCGGCAGTTGTCGGAATATGTATCATAGGAAGTGCCTTATTGCCTATGTTGCCGTCAAACAAATTCTTTCTTTCAATGTCCGATACTGCCAGCAATGCAATAGCCTTTGCCGAGTCCATCGGCGAGCCGCCGCCTATGGCAATGACAAAATCAACTTCTTCCTCCATCGCCGTTTCCGCACCGTCATACACACACTCAACTGTCGGATTACTCATAACCTTATCGAATATTACATATTCAATATTATTCTTTTCAAGCGCATATTTGACATCGTCAAGTGCGCCGCTTAATTTTGCGGAATTTTTGCCTGTAACGATAAGTGCTTTCTTTCCTATTTTGAAAACGTCACTGTTTTCTCTGACACAATCCTTTCCCACAATAACCTTTGTAGGCATATAAAATCCCAAATTCATATTTTCACAACCTCACATTCTCAAGCAACAAAAGCAAGCTATTTTGTTGTATAGCTTGCTTTAATTCTTATTTCTTCAATTCTCTTATTTCTTCTCCAAGGAAGCAGAAACCAAAGTAACCCTTTGCCTGAATTTTATCAAGGAATTTAGACAATTTCTTTGGCTTTTCATAGATTACAACATCATAATCCTTACGCAGTTTTTCTGCCTCTTCTATTGCATTTACAACGTCTGCTTTATCGTGAAGTAAAGCAATTCTCTTTTTAGTATCGGGAATTGTATATCCTGCCTCTGTAAGAAGTGAGAAAATTCTTTCAAAACCTATTGAAAAACCTACCGCAGGAATATTTTCACCCGTAAATTTACCGATTAAGTTATCGTAACGACCGCCGCCGGCAATAGAGCCTTTAAACTTATCGCTTACGATTTCAAAAACAGTACCTGTATAATATCCCTGACCTCTTACAAGCGAAATATCGAACTTAATCTTATACGCACCGTCCGAAAGTTTTTCAACGGCATTAATTATTGTTTCAATACTTTCGGCAGATTCTTCACCGCAAACATCTTTTACGCTTTCAACAGTAAGTGGTTTTGCGATGACTTCACCGAATTTTGCGATAGCACCGCCGTCAAAACCTTTATCGGTAAGCTCACCGATAACGCCCTCAGCACCGATTTTATCCATTTTATCAAATGTAATACACACGCTGTCAAGCTGACTTTCTTCAAAGCCTACACCTTTAAGCAATGCTCTTAAAATTCTTCTGTCATTAATTTTTACGGTAAAGTCCTTTATATCAAGTGACAAAAGTGCTTTTGCTGTTGTATGAATAAGCTCGATTTCAGAGCTTATAGAAGATGAGCCGATTATATCAATATCACACTGCACAAACTCACGAAGTCTGCCCTTTTGCGGTCTTTCCGCTCTGTACACCTTATCAATCTGTATACACTTTGCAGGAAGAACAAGTTGTTCACGATTATTTGCATAATATCTTGAAAGCGGAAGTGTAAGGTCATATCTAAGTCCCATATCACAAAGCTTATTTGTATCACCGCTGTCCATTGCTTTCTTTAGCTTATCTCCACGCTTTAAAATTTTAAATATCAAATTAAGATTATCACCGCCGTCACTCTTATCAAGATTTTCAATATCTTCAACTGCAGGCGTCATAATACGTTCAAAGCCGGCATCCTGATATGTATTTAAAATTTGATTTTGAAGATAATCTCTAAGTCTGACTTCTTCAGGAAGATAATCATTTGTACCTTTTACTGTCGTGATTTTCATTTTCTATCTCCTTTTGCCATTTTTATCATAAGCTCATATATTTTTTCAAGTGCGTCTACTTTGGCAAGCGGTTTCAAATTTTCCGACATCTCTTTCAATCTGTCCTTATCGCTTACCATAGACATTATTTTATCGTATAATGCGTCAGACGTCAAATCTTTTTCTAAAATTAATTCTGCCGCATTCTTATTTTCAAATTCTCTTGCATTCTGCTCTTGGTGATTACGCACAACATTCGGTGACGGAATAAGTATTGACGGTTTACCGAGTGCAGCAATTTCGCTTACGGTTATCGCACCTGCTCTTGATACAACAACGTCTGCCGCCGCCATACACTCCGCCATATTGTCAATATATGACACAATCTTTATGTTATCCGAAAGAGTTATTCCGCTCTCCTTAATTTTATTCATTATTTTATCGTAATTTCTGTCACCGGTTCCGAACAGCAATTCGATTTTATTGTCCTTTGATATTCTGTCAAGCATACCGATTACCGTATCATTAATTCTGTCCGCACCCAAACTGCCGCCGAAAATAAGCACAAACGGCTTTTTTATACCGAGCTTTTCTCTTGACTTTTTATAATCGGAATGAAGTATTTCACTTCTGATCGGATTACCTGTTACAACACATTTTTCCTTATGCTGCATATGATTAATTGTTTCTTCAAAGCTGAGTGCAAGATATGTAACATAATTTGCACTGCCTTTTACCGTCATACCCGGATACACATTTTGCTCATGTATAAGCGACGGCACTTTCATTTTCTTTGATGCCATAGCAACAGGGCCGCTTACATATCCGCCCGTACAAACGATACAATCGGGTTTAAATTCCTTTATAATCTTATTGCACTTTCTTCTTGCGGAAATAAGTTTTTTTACCGTTTCAAAATTTCTGAAAATATGCTTTCTGTCAAAACCTTGTATTTCGATATATTCAATATCATATCCTGCTTTCGGTACAAGTTTTGTTTCAAGTCCCGATTTTGTACCGACAAACAAAGCCTTAAAATCCTTATCCTGTTTAGCTGCATAATCGGCGATTGAAATAGCCGGATTAATATGTCCGCCTGTTCCTCCGCCCGCAAATAATACTCTCATAAATCTTCCTCCACATTAATCTTTTACGGAATGTCTTGATATATTAAGCAATACTCCCATTTCACATAAAAGCGTTATTATCGCCGTACCGCCGTAACTGAAAAACGGCAATGCCACACCTGTATTCGGTACGCTCGATGTTGCAACGGCGATATTAAGTATCGTCTGAATAGCAAGCTGAGCCGCAATACCCACCGCAACAAGTGAGCCGTATGTATCGGGTGCATTCATAGCAATTCTTATTGCTCTTATAATAAGCGCCGCAAAAAGCAAAATTACAACAGCCGCACCGATAAGACCAAGTTCCTCACAAACAATCGCGAATATAAAGTCATTATACGGTTCAGGTAAATACGAATATTTCTGTACACTCTGTCCCAAGCCAAGTCCGAAAATACCGCCCGAGCCAATCGCATAAAGACCTTGCACAACCTGATAACTTTCGTCACGAATATCCGCAAACGGATTCATAAAACTTGTTACTCGCGCCCATCTTACACCACTGAGTGCTCGGACGCCGATTAAGCCGATTGGCAAAAGAATAAGTGCTCCGATAAGTACGGGTTTAATCGGTGTACCGCCTGCAATCATAACGCTTACACCGATACCGGCAATAACTATCGCACCGCTAAGGTGTGTTTCCATAAGCATCAGTCCGACAACTATAAGCATAACTCCTATATACGGCAAATTACCCTTAAGATGTTTCAAATTATATTTTCCCGAATCGACAAGTCGTGCAAAATACATCGCTATAACGGGTTTCATAAATTCCGACGGTTGAAGCTGAAGAAACGGAGTATTAAGCCATCTTCTCGAACCGTTCAATTTTACACCCAAACCCGGTATAAGAACGCAGACCAAAAGTATTGTACATACAATCATAAACTTCGGAACGGTATTTTTATATTTGTTGTAATCAATCCTTGAAATAACCCACATTCCGATAAGTCCCAATATTGCACAAAGGAATTGTTTATTAAAGAAGTAGTACGAATTGTTATGTAAAGTATTTCCGGCAGGTGCAGACGCCGAGAGCAGCATTACCAAACCGAATGAAAGCAACAATATTACTATAAACAAAAATGTATAGTCTATCTCTCCCATTCGTGCAAGCTTAACCGGTTTTCCTATTTTAGCACGAGTTGTTCGTCTATTCTGTTTTATAGCTCTTTTAGGATATGCAGTCCCTGCCATATCTAAATCTCCTTCCGATTAATTCGTCTTAAATTGCAAAATATGCAACAGCACAAGTAATTACCGTTACCAATGTAAATACCGCAACGATTTTCTTTTCTTTCCAACCGCACATTTCAAAATGGTGGTGAATAGGGCTCATCTTGAATATTCTTCTTCCCTCACCGTATTTCTTCTTTGTATATTTGAAATATGCAGTCTGCATAATTACAGAAAGTGTTTCCATAAAGTATACAAAACCTATTAATATAAGATGTATAGGCATTTTAAGGTCAATCGCCATAAGTGCAACCGACGCACCCAAGAAAAGTGAGCCTGTATCACCCATAAACACCTTTGCAGGATATTTATTATACCACAAAAATCCTATCAAACCGCCAATTAATGCCGCTGAAAATACAGTCACGCCATACTCTTTAAATACGATATATGACACAAGCATAAAGAATATTCCAACTATTGTCGTTATACTTGCTGCCAAACCGTCAAGTCCGTCTGTAAGATTTACAGCATTTACAACACCTACGACAACGAACATTACGAACGGTATGTAAAGCCATATCGGCATTGTCCATTCAATGCTTGTAAACGGTATTTTAATCGCCGTATCAAGCTCGCCTATGAAGTAAAGCACTGCAATATAAATTGCCGCAAGCACAACCTGCATTATGAATTTCTGCGGTGCGGTAAGTCCGAGATTACGTTTTTTTACTACTTTAATGTAATCGTCCACAAAACCGATAACACCGAAACCGAGTGATATTACAAACAATACAATACATCTTGCGTATGTCGTGTTAAAATTACCGTTCATTGCAAAAATGACTGTTGTTACAAGTATCGCAATCGCCATTGCAACTATGAACATAATACCGCCCATTGTCGGTGTACCCGATTTTTTCTGGTGCCACTTCGGACCTTCTTCTCTTATTTCCTGACCGAATTTAAGTTTTCTGAGCCATGGAATAAACACAGGTCCGAACACAAGCGTTACAACAAGTGCAACGACAAGTGTAAGCAATGATGACATTAACATTTCTTTTATCAATTCCATTTTTTAATCCTTTTCCTCTCGTTATTTATTTTTAATTGTGTTATATACTTCTTCAAAGTGCATTCCTCTTGACGCCTTTATAAGCACCGCGTCACCGCTCTTGATTTCAGCTTTGACATAGTTGCACACTTCAAGAGTTTTATCAAATGACACTATATTTTCTACACCGTTATCCTTTGCACCTTGTGCAAGATATTTCATATTTTCACCGGCTGTTATAAGCAAGTCCACTCCGTTCTCCTTGACAGCCTTACCGAGATTGTAATGTGCGTCTTTTGCAAAATCGCCCATTTCAAGCACGTCGCCCAAAATTGCGACTTTTCTGTTTTTATCTGTATCCGCAAGCACTCCGAGTGCCGCTTTAATCGAATCCGGTGACGCATTATAACAGTCATTGATTATCGTAATACCGTTATATTCTTCAACAGCCAATCTCATTTTTGTAAGTTCAAAACTGCGTATTCCCTCTGCAATCTTATCCATAGGCACATCAAATTCACGTCCTACGCATATTGCCGCAAGTGCATTGTACACATTATGTTTACCCGGAATATTTACTTCAATAGGATATTCGCCGCCGTCAACAACTGCGGTGAATTTAATTCCGTTAAGTCCGTTATTTTCAATATCCTTTGCGTAAACATCATTTTCGGGATTTGTTATACCGTAATATACTACCTTGTATTCACCCATACCCTTTGTTTTTGAAAGGTAATCGTCATCACCGTTTACTATAAGTGTATTATCCTTTGTAAACAGCTTTGTCATTTCCATTTTCGCCTTGAAAATGCCTTCGCGTGAGCCGAGATTTTCAATATGCGACTGACCGATGTTTGTTATAACCGCAACATCAGGTCTGCCTATATCAGCAAGATGTTCTATTTCACCGAAATGGTTCATTCCCATTTCAAGAACAGCCGCCTCATGTTCTTTTTCAAGTCCGAAAATCGTAATAGGCAAACCTATTTCATTATTGAAGTTGCCCATTGTCTTAAGTGTATTATACTTCTGTGAAAGGACTGATGCAAGCATATCTTTAGTAGTAGTTTTTCCCACACTGCCCGTAACGGAAACAGTCGGAACATTATACTTTTGCTTGTAATACTTTGCAATGTCGCCGAATGCTTTTAATGTATCTTCAACCTTTACGATTGTCTTATCTACTAAAAGCTCGGTATCTCTCTGTGTCAAAACAGCCGAAGCACCAAGGTCGAAAGCCGCCTTTATAAATTCGTGACCGTCAAACTTTTCACCGACAAGCGGCACAAAAAGCACACCTGCCGTAACCTTTCTCGAATCACTGATTACATCGTTAAAAGTTTGGTGTATGTCACCGCTTAAAAGTGTTCCCCCAGTTGCTTTTAATACATCTTCAATCGTCATTGCCTGCATAATAAATTAAATCCTTTCTCTCTTTTTGTCCTATGCTCAAAAATAAGGGCGGTAGTTTTTCAGCCGCCCTTTTCAATTATTTATTAAGGTGTTTATATACAACAACACGTTCGTCAAAGTCGTGTTTCTCTTTACCAATTATTTGATATGTTTCCTGTCCCTTACCCGCAAGAATGATTACATCATCTTTCTTTGCGTGGTCAAGAGCATATGCGATAGCCTCTCGTCTGTCGACTATTACTTTATATTTCCCGTCTGTGCGTTTCATTCCGACTTCTATCTGTTCTATAATAGAAACAGGGTCTTCCGTACGCGGATTGTCTGACGTTATAATACTGTAATCCGAAAGTTTTCCGGCGATTTCACCCATAATCGGTCGCTTCGTATTATCTCTGTCACCGCCGCAGCCGAACAATGTTATAACCTCACCCTTTGCAAAATCTTTAACGGTTTTAATTATATTTTCAAGACCGTCCGGTGTATGTGCATAGTCGATTATAACCGTATAATCGGTATTTGTAGGAACAACCTCAACACGTCCGACAACTCCTGTTGCATTTTCAAGACCTTTGATAATGGTATCCATATCAATACCCATCTGCAATGCCGCACCCATGGCGCATATTGCATTATACACGCTGAACTTGCCCGGAATTACTATATGAACACGATATGTCTTACCGTCATATTCAACATCAAAATCAGCACCCGATGATGAAATTTCAATATTTTTTGCTTTAAGGTCGCAACCGTCCGAAAGACCGACTTTTAATATATCGCAGTCATTGTTTGCAACAATCTTCTTACCGCCGTCGTCGTCAAAATTAACAACACCCTTATCGCTGATTTTAAACAGCTTAGCCTTTGCATTTAAGTAATTTTCCATAGTCTTATGGAAATCAAGATGGTCACGCGTAAGATTTGTGAACACACCCACGTCAAAGTGACAACCGTGTACTCTTTCAAGTTCAAGTGCGTGACTCGAAACTTCCATTACAACACATTCCGCATCACTGTCAACCATTTCCGCAAATAGCTGTTGAAGTTCAAGTGCATTTGGTGTTGTAGGTGTTGTACTTTGCGTAACAAGCACCTTGTCACCGATAATATTTTGATTTGTACCGATAACACCGATTCTCATACCGGCTGTTTCGATTATACTCTTTATTAAATATGTTATTGTAGTCTTACCGTTTGTGCCTGTGATACCGATAAGTTTGAATTTGCTTGACGGATTGCCGTAATACTTACAAGCCATTTCCGCAATTTCAACTCTCGAATTTTCAACATACCAAACAGGTACATCTACATCTATTTTATCTTCGGCAACGATTAGTGACGCACCGTTTTTAACTGCCATTTCTGCATATTTATGTCCGTCCGTTTCAAAGCCTTTGATACATACAAAAATGTTTCCCGGAAGTACGTTTCTTGAATCGTACGCTATTCCGGTTATATCTATATCTTCATGCTCATCAAGCCATTTACTGCCTAATAATTCACTTGCTAACATTTGATATTTCCCCCTGTCCTATTAGTCTGAAGTTACTTGGCGGAATTCCACGCCTATTACTGTCGCAGGTGTAACCTCTTCGCCTGCCGCTATGCTCTGATTTACCGCATACGCACTCGACACTTCACTGTGTCCCGCACCGACAATCTCAAAGTTCAGTCCGCTCATTTCAAGAGTATATTTCGCATTATCCACGGACATTCCTTTAAGATTAGGTACTGTTACCGTATGTGTTTTGTCAATTTCTTCTGTATATAATATTACCGTTGAATCTTCGTTAAGCATTGTACCCGGTTTCGGAAGCTGGTCAACTACCGTATCACCGTCACCTCTCACTTGAACATTCAACTTTTTGTCAACAATGGCTTTCTTCGCCTCTGTCAAATCCATTGTTCTAACGTCAGGTATTTCCTGCTTAACGTCAGGTTCTTCATTTTCTGTGTACTGCTTTTCAACACCGAGATAGTTTAGTACATCTTCAATAACTTCACCTGCCAAAGGTGCGGCTATTGTACCGCCGTATTTGTTATCAACCTGTGGTTCGTCAAGCATTATAAGACACACTATTTCCGGATCGTTTGCAGGAGCAAAACCGATAAATGACGCAATACGTTTTTCTTCGTCACGGTTACCTTTTTCCGAAGTACCTGTTTTACCTCCGATACGGCAACCTTTTACATACGCATTTTTACCTGTTGATGTCGGCAACGATACAACCGATTCAAGAATTTCTCTCATTTGCTGAGATGTTTCTTCCGAAATAACTCGGCTTATAACCTCCGGCTCATACGTTTTCAAAATTCCGTTTGAGTTTCTGATTTCCTTTACAATCTGCGGTTTCATTCTTTCACCGCCGTTGATAACCGCCGAAACGGCTGTTACAAGCTGAATCGGTGTTATTTGGAAACCTTGACCGAATGAACTTGTCGCAATATCGACTTCACTCATTTTATTGTGGTAATAAATACTTGACGCCTCGCCGACAAGTTCGACGTTTGTCTTTTCGGTAAGACCGAATGCAGTGAAATATTCCATAAATTTCTCATACCCAAGTCTTTCGCCCAATTCCATAAATACAGGGTTACAAGAGTTTCTTACACCCTCTACAAATGTTTGAGCGCCGTGACCGCTCTTGTTTGCACAACCGATTTTTCTGTCGGCAACAATCTTAAATCCCGGACAATAGAATGTTGAATTAAGGTCTACAACGTGTTCTTCCAAAGCCGCCGCCGCAGTAATAATCTTAAATGTCGAGCCCGGTTCATATGTATCCGAAATAACCTTGTTTCTCCACATTTTATTTCTTATTTTCGCAATGGCCTCGTCACTTAAATTATTCGGATCTTCTGTCGGTTTCGGTGTTGCATCGGGATCGTCACTTGTGTCATCTGATGTATCATATCCCAAATCTATCGCATATTTTTCAAACTGGTCAATATCATACGGATTATTTACGTCAAAATCAGGCTTAGTTGCCATTGCAAGTATTTCGCCCGTTTTCGGGTTCATAATAATACCTGCCGCACCCTCTTTAAGCTTGTTTTCCGTAACCGCTTCTTCAAGGTGCTTTTCAAGGAAATGCTGGATTGTTTCATCAATCGTAAGCACAACGTCATCACCGTTTTGAGAACTGTTCAAATACTCATTTTGTTGGTCTTTAAGTGTTGTACCCTTTGCCGACTGATTAGTTTCTATACTTCCGTTACGCCCCATAAGCTCATCGTCGAAAGTAAGTTCAATTCCCTGCAAACCGTTATTGTCATATCCCGTAAATCCCAAAATATGCGGTGCAACGTTGAACGGATAATATCTCTTTGAATCATTTTCAAAATATACCCCTTTAAATGCTTTTGCAATCGTTGCGTCAACATCTGAATCTCTTAATTTTTTTACCGCCTCGGTCTGTTCGTTCGTAAGACGTTTTTTTATAACTTGGTATCTTGAATTTTTTGTTATAATCTTAAGGATTTCGTTTTGATCCATATTCAAAACAGGAGCCAATCTTGCGGCGATTACTTCACTGTCACCGTCCGCCTCAATATCCTTAGGATTGCAAATAAGTGTGTTTACCGTTGCACTTTCCGCAAGCACCTTACCGTTACGGTCGTAAATGTCTCCTCTTGACGCTGTAACAATACTGCTGCCCTGCTGTTGTGCCTTTGCCTTGCTCGAAAGCTCGTCACCTCTTATTATCTGCCAATATGCCACTCGCAAAACAAGCAACGCAAGCAGTACAGCAACGATACACACCATAAATATCGTTTTCTTTTTAATTTCATTTAATGATGGTTTCATTAATTTATCAATTCCTTTTAATACTTTAATAAATGTACATTTTTCATAATTTTATAATTATAGAAGTCCATTTTTATTTTATGCTGAAAAATTGTACAATATTACCACCAATCTTTTTCAATACAGACACAATACCGTGTCCAAACCCCTCTACTTCACCGGCAGTTTTCTCTGTCATATCCTCTTGCTTTACGTTTACATATATTGTCTGATACTTTTCAGGTCTTTGCATACCCAATCTTGTTGTTGCCTCTTTTTCAATTTTTGTAAGGTCAACACTCTGTTCAAGATCAAAAACCATCTGACTTGTTGCTGATTCAAGCGTTGTAAGCTGACTTTTAAGTGACGCAACCTGCTGGTTCATTTCATTCACAGCAACGAATTTTGAAATCATAAATCCTGCTGATACAGCCAAAAGCACTGTCACGCATATTCCACGAAAAATTGTTCTCTTATACTGCATTTGTTCATGATTCCTCTTGTTACTGACTGCTGTGGTATTAACTGTTTTCTCTTTTCTCTTTTGTGGTTTTCTCTTTTTTATCGGTTCATCATACTGTTCCGGCAATTTATATGCCAAATTTCCGTATTCCACAATAATTCTCTCCCTTAATTATCCTTTAGCCTATCCTATAATTTTTCGGCAATTCTCAATTTTGCACTTTTTGAACGTGAATTATATTCAAGTTCTTCTTCCGACGGTAAAATCGGTTTCCTTGAAATAATTTTAATTTCCGGTTTCTTGCCGCATACGCATACCGGAAATTCTTTCGGACAAGTGCAACCCCTTGCCAAATCCTGAAATGTTTTTTTGACAATTCTGTCCTCAAGTGAATGGAACGTTATAATCGCCAATCTCCCGCCAGATTTTATGCTTGACACAAAGTCTTTAATAGCATTTTCCAATATTCCGAGTTCGTTATTGACTTCAATTCTTATCGCCTGGAACACTCTCTTTGCAGGATGTCCGCCTTCCATACGGGCTTTTTTCGGTATTGCCGCCTTTATGATTTCAACAAGTTCAAATGTTGTTTCAACAGGCTTTGTTTTACGTTTTTCACAAATAAATTCCGCAATACGCTTTGACCACTTTTCTTCGCCGTAGTCATAAAAAATACGCATCAATTCCTCACATGAATATGAATTTACAACGTCATATGCCGATTTCGGCGAAGACGTATTCATTCTCATGTCAAGAGCGGCATCGTGCATATAGCTGAAACCTCTTTCGGCATTATCGAGCTGATATGAACTCACGCCCAAATCAAGTACCGCACCGTCAATTTCATCAATATCAAGTTCTGATAAAATATCCTTAATCTCGCTGAAATTGCGATTTACGAACGTCACTCTGCCGTCAAATTCTTTAAGACGTTCCTTTGCCGCCGCAATAGCCTCTTTGTCTTGGTCTATACCGATAAGTCGGCACGAATCGTTTGTTGACAAAATACCGTGCGAATGTCCGCCGCCGCCGAGTGTGCCGTCTGCATATATACCGTTCGGTTTAATATTCAGCGCGTCAATACTTTCCCCAAACAATACTGAAATATGTTTAAATTTCATTTTGATTCCCTTTCAATTAATTTTTTGAACCGTCAACACTTTATCGACAACCTCAAATCAAATATTAAGTCCGTAATTTAATATTCCGTCCATCATAATATCGTCTGAAAGTTCATCTTGGTATCTATCCCATTCTTCACTGTCCCATATTTCAAGACGTGTGTTTGCACCTACAAGCACAACATCTTTTTTCAGATTAGCATATTCCATCAGACGCTTTGCGATTGGCACTCTGCCTTGCTTGTCTATAACGGCTGAAGTAGCCTTACCGAAAAACAAACGTACAAAAGCCGCAGCATTTCTGTCTGTGGCAGTTGGGAGTTGATTAATCTTTTCAGAAATCTTATCCCATTCCTCTTGTGTGTATAATTGAAGGCATTTATCTGACATTGAACGTGTAACGTACACTGTTTCGGACATATTTTCTCTAACTTTGGCAGGCAAGATAATTCTTCCGCGCTCGTCAAGCTGACGCGGATATTCGTCAACAAAATTTACCATATTCAATGTCACCTGCCTTTTTATTGATTTATGGGTTACTCTCTCCAATTTGACCGTTTGTCACCCCAAACGCTCCAATTCGCTCCCATTAACTCCATTTTACCTTAAATCAATCAAAAGTGCAATAGGTTTTTTGTATTTTTTTCAGCTTGTACATCTCATTTTAACTCATTTTACTGTTTTGCTTGTAAAATTAAGCTAAATGGGATATAATTAGCTTAACTGCATTTTTAATCACATATATATTTGGTGTTGAGTTTACATAATTGCACACTATATATTGTGGTTGTTACTATTATATCACAAATATTTCAGTTTGTGAATAGAATTTTTAAAATTCATTTGCAGAATTGTTACAGAATAATTTCAAAGCAAAACATTATTTTTTGGAGGATATACATAATGGAAAAATCAGAAGAAAAAATCATAAATCAGCTTACGTCTGAATTTAACTTACGCCCCGAACAGGTTACAAACACTGTAAAACTGATTGATGACGGAAACACAATTCCTTTCATTGCCCGTTACAGAAAAGAGGCAACAGGCTCTCTAAGTGATGAAATATTACGAGATTTTTACGACAGACTTTCATATTTACGTAACCTTGAAGATAAAAAAGAAGAAATATTGCGTTTGATTGACGAGCAAGAAAATTTGACCGTTGAAATCGCAAAATCAATCGAAAATGCCGTAACATTATCGGAACTTGAGGATATATACC
Organism: Hominilimicola fabiformis; assembly: GCF_020687385.1. Classification (NCBI taxonomy): domain Bacteria; kingdom Bacillati; phylum Bacillota; class Clostridia; order Eubacteriales; family Oscillospiraceae; genus Hominilimicola; species Hominilimicola fabiformis. The sequence continues at coordinate 25,662 of NZ_JAJEQM010000016.1, read as the reverse complement.
GTCCGTTCAGACCAAAACGCCGCACAAGAGCGACTATCGCAAAAGAGAAAGGACTGGCACCGCTTGCCGAAATTATCCTTGCACAAAATCCGAATGATAATATAGAAAGTATTTCGCTTGATTTTATCGACGCCGAAAAAGATGTTGAAAGCAGTGAGGACGCAATGGCCGGTGCTATGGACATAATCGCCGAAGAAATCAGTGATAACCCCGAATACAGAAAAGATATTCGTCAAAAAACAATCGACTTTGGTCTTTTGGTTTCAAAAGCGTCAACAGAAGACGACAGTGTATACCGTCTTTACTATGATTTTGCCGAACCAATAAAAAAACTTGCAAACCACAGATTGCTTGCGATAAATCGTGGCGAAAAAGAAGGATTTTTATCGGTAAAAATTGATATTGACGAAGAAAAAATCACAAACTATCTTTTCAGACGACTTACTCCAAAACACGAATCACCGTCTACAAAGTACGTCAAACTTGCCGCTGAGGACAGTTATAAACGACTCATCGCGCCGTCCATATCAACAGAAATACGCAATATGCTTACGGAAAATGCCGAGGAGGCATCAATAAAGGTATTCAATCAAAATCTTTCGGGACTTTTATTGCAACCGCCTATTAAGGATAAAATCGTTATGGGCTTTGACCCCGGTTACAGAACCGGGTGCAAAGTCGCGGTTGTGGACGAAACAGGCAAAGTCCTTGACACCAACGTTGTTTACTGCACATTACCTAACCACGACAAAGACAAGGCTAAGAAAATTCTTACGGATATGATTTTAGGAAACAACGTAAACTTAATTTCAATCGGTAACGGAACAGCCTCAAAGGAAAGTGAAATATTTATTTCCGACCTTTTAAAAGAAATTGACCGAGAAGTATTTTACATTATGACAAACGAGGCAGGTGCGTCTGTTTACAGTGCGTCAAAGCTTGCAACCGAAGAATTTCCGCAGTATGACGTTGCACTCAGAAGTGCCGTTTCAATAGCAAGACGTGTGCAAGACCCGCTTGCAGAGCTTGTAAAAATTGACCCTAAGTCAATCGGTGTCGGACAGTATCAGCACGATATGAACCAAAAGCGACTTGGTGAGGCACTCGGAGGAGTGGTTGAAAATTGTGTAAACAGTGTCGGTGTCGACCTTAACACCGCCTCTCCGTCACTGCTTGCATATGTTGCCGGAATTAACAAAACCGTTTCAAAAAACATAATCACATATCGCGAAGAAAACGGTAAATTCAATACAAGAAAAGAACTTTTGAAAGTGCCAAAACTCGGTGCAAAAGCATTTGAGCAGTGCGCAGGTTTCTTGCGTATAACAGACGGTGACAACGTCCTTGACAACACCTCCGTCCACCCTGAAAGCTACAAAGCCGCCGCGCAGCTGCTTAAACATATGGGATATACCGAACAAGACGTTCAAGACGGCACAGTTGCGGATTTAAAGCAACGTCTGTCGAAAGAAAATACACATAAATTAGCCGGAGAACTCGGAATAGGTGAAATAACTTTAAAAGACATTGCCGACAGTATTATAAAGAAAGGTCGCGACCCGCGTGAAGAATTGCCGCAACCCGTTTTAAGAAGCGACATTCTCTCAATGGAGGACTTAAAACCGGATATGGTACTGACGGGAACGGTGAGAAACGTTATAGATTTCGGTGCATTTGTCGATATAGGTGTTCATCAAGACGGACTTGTACACATATCGCAAATATGCGACCGATACATCAAGCACCCAACCGACGTACTTTCAGTCGGTGACGTTGTGAAAGTTCGTGTACTTGAAGTTGACGTACCGAAAAAACGTATTTCACTTACTATGAAGGAGGTATGATTATGAACAACATTGCTTTTCCTAAACTCGGTATTTCTCTAAACATTTCACCTGTCGCATTTTCAATAGGCTCAAAGCCTATTTATTGGTATGCGCTTATCATTCTTTCGGGTTTTCTTTTGGGATTATTTTTCGTTTATAAAACTTGTGAAAAGCGTGGTGTGAAAAAAGATAATGTATGGGATATCGCCTTGTTCGGACTTATTTTCGGAATAATAGGCGCAAGAATATATTATGTGCTTTTCGCACTCGATGAATTTGACTCGATAGCCGATATGTTTAAAGTCTGGAACGGCGGACTTGCTATTTACGGTGGTATTATCGGTGCAATAATCTCAACCGTTATATACTGCATGGTTAAAAAGCTGAATATCGCCAAAGTCTTTGACGTATGTGCACCAGGTCTTTTTATCGGTCAAGCAATCGGACGTTTCGGAAACTTTGTAAACGTCGAAGTGTACGGCGGTGAAACAAACAGCCTTTTCGGTATGTCCATAAACGGTGCAACACCTGTTCACCCATTATTTTTATATGAATCGATATGGAATGTTATCGGACTTGTGATACTTCTTCTGATTCGTGACAAAAAAAAGAATGACGGGCAGGTATTTTGTTTCTATATTTTCTGGTATTCATTCGGCAGACTGTTTCTTGAAGGTATGAGAAATCCGAATTATATATTATATGTAATTCCAAATGTTCTCGGCATTTCTCAGCTTGTTGCAATACTGTTTATGATTGCCGCTGTGTCAGCTTTTGTCGTTTTACAGGTTAAAGCGAAGAAAGATAATGAAATTTAAACGGTTGTGTCGTTTTCTGCAACACGAAAGTTGCTCCTTTTATACCACAATATATTGACAAGTTTTATCATATATTGTAAAATAAATACAACAAGCAGTGGTTTATATATAACCGTGTAATCGAAAGGAGCATACATAAATGAACAACATTAAACAACTGAAAACAGATTTTGATAATCTTATAATTGAAAAAAATTATTGTCTTTCCGACCCCGAAGTCGTATCAAAAGCAATAGAACTCGAAAACATACTGAATAACACATTAAAAAAATCGCAGACCTTATAGTCTGCGATTTTTGTTTTTAAATTTGTTATTGAGCATTTTCGCAAAGTGCTGTCATACTGCCAAGCGAATTCCACATAAATACTTTCAAATTTTTTTCTTTGATACTGTTTTCAAAAACAATTTCACTGTTCAAATATTTGCCTTTTTCAACATTGGCAACAGGAACTGTCTTGATTTCAACAAGTTTACCGTCCTTGTCATACAATGCACCTATCAATGAAATGTCATCAACATCTTCATCAACAACCGCATATGTTACCGTAGCAGTCTTATCGTCTTTTCCGCTTACTTTCACTTCTGAAAATTCAAGCGGTTCTTCACCTTGAACAAATTGTGACACTTTAATTCTGTCGATACCGTTCGGAACAGCCCAGTTAGGTGCCGCACCGGCGCGAGTAAATCCGAATTTAACAGCATTTGCCGCGTTTTCTGTAGTATAATCGTCTACTTTTGTTCCGTCAAACCAAAGTGATGCTACACCTGTAGCAGTATTAACCGTCACTTTAACATTCTTAGTGTATGTTTGATTTGCACCGTTGAATATGCTGTCATTTGTGCCGTCACTGTCGCTGTCAAGCCATGTTGCTCCGCCGTCTGTGCTTAGGAACATCTTATAGCCGTTTGTCCAGCCAAGACGAATATTACCGATTTGAAGATATTCAAAGTTACCATCTCTGCCTACTGCACTTCCGAAATACCAATCAACATCATAAGTTACAATAGCATTATCTTTCACGGCAAAAGTCTTTTCTGCACTGTATTCAGCACCTGGCTTTTCAGGATTGTATAAAATACGGTTATTGTCACTGTCTAAAGTAAGTGTCGCCGTATCTGTGCCTGTCTGTGTCCAATCTGTTATATCACTGTCAGTAAACTTACTATCTCCGCCTTTGTTATACAATTCTTCTGTTACACCCGAAACAGTTGTTGACTTACTGTATACAAGATTTTCAATTTTCGGCGAAGCCGTTAAGGTAGCCGAATCACTGTCTTTTTGTGTATACAAACTTAATGTCTTGAATTTAGCACCCTTTAGCGCAAATGTTTTTTGTATTACGCCGTCATCATTTCCCCATGTTCCGTCTGTACCTGTAACCTTTACAGTACAGTTATCATTATCATAATCCAATGTGACTTTTACTTTCCAACGCTTTGAACTACCTTGAATATTGCCTACAACGTTACCGCTGTTTGACCAACCCGAACCTGATGCAGTTACAGCAGTTGCCGCAGAATCGACAGAAGTTTGCGCCATCAAATTTTGAGCCTTTGTAGTATACGGCTGATATACATTCACAATGTTGTTGCCCTCACTGTCAAGAAGTTTCATTCCCATTGTATATTCATGTCCTGTCCAGTTCCAATTTGAACCGTCAACCTTTACACCGCCTGTTGTAAGTCTGTATTCAAGCTCAACCTTACCGCTGTCATAAACTTCAAAATCTTTATGTGCCTCCGCACCGTCAGACGCACCCGTTTGAGAAATCACCGCACTGTTGGCACTTCCTGTAAAGGCAGTGTTTGCATCAGTATTTTCCGATACAAACTCATTGTTACCCGTTGCGTCAAATACATCTATCGGTTTAACTCTTACCACACACTTTGCGGTATATCCGCCGTCTGTTGTAGTCGCGGTTACAACCGTTCTACCGTAGCTTTTACCTGTGATTGTACCGTTGTCCGAAACTGTTGCGATTTCAGGATTTTCCGATGTCCATTCTACAGACTTATCCGTAGCGTCATCAGGCATTACCGTTGCGGTAATTTGTTTTTTGTAACCCATTCCCAAATCAATTAGTTTTTCCGAAATTCTTATGCCCGTAACTGCATTTTGCATAACAGTCACTTCACAAGTATCTGTAAAGTTGCCGTCTTTGGTTGTTGCCGTTATAGTTGCAGTTCCGGCTGAAATACCTTTCACAACACCGTTTGTAACAGTTGCCACGTTTGTATCGGACGAAGTCCAAGTTATACCTTTTCTTGTCGCATTTTCGGGTGTGATAATCGCATTGATTGTTTCTGTCTTGCCTTTTTCAACTTCTATTGACTTTTTCTCCAAAGTCATTCCCGTAACCGCTACTTGCTCCGGTGCCGAATATGTCACCTTTGTATAAGGTACTGCCGGTGCAAGATAGTTAAGTGTATTGCCGCTTTCGTCTGTTGCAAGTGCCACAGAACCTATATAATAGCTTGCGTGTGTCGGTTGGTTATATCCGACATTCTGCCACGCAACCGACAATCTGTATTGGCAGTCGTGCATTAATGTTGTAATTCTGTAATCTGTAGGCATTGTAGATGTATATATTCTCAAATATGCCTGATCCGTTGCCGAGCCTTTGTTTACCGGCATTATAATTTCTTCACGCCAGTCGCCCCAAATATCGGCAACAAGTGAAGGATTTCTCTTTGAGTAGTTGTTTGTAGAACCGCCTGTAAGTGTGTATCCGTCTGACGGACCGTAAAATCTCTTTGTTGTACCTGTTGCGGCATAATATTTTTGGATAATGTTTGCGTCAAGCAACTCACGGCTCAAATCGCCGTCCCAATATACAAGGAAATTATCAAAGGTACCGCTTCCCGCACCAGCCGGTTTTGCGGCAACATCATCACCGTTTAAGTCGTGAGCATTCGCAATTCCGCTGCTCCAACCTATCGCCAATGCATTTGAATGTTCCTTTGCGTAGCTATCATCAATGTTATCCATAACACCACGTCCGTTATCACTTGATGTAGTCAGTTTTCCGGAACCCCAAAAATGCTTTCCTGTGCTTGCGACTCTTAAATCTTCGGCATACTTTTTAAATTCCTCCTCTTTTACCGAAAATACTTCTTGAGTGCCGTCATTATTAAAGTCGCTCATATGCATTGCGTCACCGTGTCCAAGACCTGTATTTCCGAGAACTGTTTTACCGTCATCATCAAGTGCGGCACTTCCGTAAACAATTTCGTCCTTGCCGTCATTGTCAATATCGCCTACAGAAAGATTATGATTTCCTTGTCCGTACAGTGTCGTTGAACTTGCACTCTTCTTACCTTTATGCTCCCACTGCATTGTAAGTTCAGTACCGTCCCATGTATATGCACGAATTACAGAGTCGTGATAATAACCTCTGCACATAACGATACTCGGATGAATACCGTCAAGATAAGCCACTGCCGCAAGGTATCTTTCACTTCTGTTATACTTTGCCTTGCCGTCGCCCCAATATTGATCTTCTGCCGCATCATACGGAATATAGTCCGTTGTATAAAGTGCGGCACCTGTTTCGCCGTCAAATATGGTTAAATACTGCGTAAACGGATTTTTACCCTTTAATCTTCCGCTTGTGCCTATATATGATTTTGTATTGTCGGTATTTCTGATTTCGTCAGTATCACCGACTTCCGTAACGTAATGACCTGTGCCGTCAACCGTACCGGGTGCTGTTTTCATTGCCACTTCTGACTTTCCGTCACCGTCAAAGTCATACACCAAGAATTGCGTATAGTGTGCACCTGATGTAACATTTTTACCCAAATCAATACGCCACATATAACCGTCATTGTTCGGATCAATCTTATATGCGTCAATATATGCATTACCTGTAAAATCCGCACCGGCACTGTCTTTTGAGTCTGTCGGGTCCCACTTTAATACAATTTCATAATCGCCGTCACCGTCAAGATCGCCGACAGACGCGTCATTCGCACCGCCTTCGTGGCTTTTGTCAACATTGTAATAATTTGAAATCTTGCCGTCACCCATTCTTTCTACCGGATCAGGACGTGAAATAGGAATATCTACATATGTAAATGAATTTTTCTCACTGTTTCCATTTCCGACCTCATTTGACTTTGCACAGTTGTTGTTTGAAGTAGGTGTAACTTCAGTTTCCTTAGACGCGTCCTCACCCGCTTTTACAACCTTGTATTTATCCGATGCAGTACCCGATGTATCAATCCAGTTTGTAGCGTCATGTACACCTGTTGTATGTATTTTTGTACCGTTTTTATAAATATCGAATGCTTGATTTTCAAGACTTTCGTCACCAAGCAATCTCCAACTCAAATATACACCGTTAACTGCCTGACCTCGTGTATCTGCCGTTGTCTTAACAGCAATCAATCCACGATTAAGCTTTTCCATTTGACGTGCGTTTGTTTGATATTGCGGAGTTTTAACTTCCGCGGCGTTTGCCGGTAAGGCAAAACTGCCCATTGTGGCGGTCATTGCAACTGCAACCGCCGCACTTATCACTTTTCTGTTCATTATTAAATCTCTCCCTCAAAAATAATTATAATAATATTTTATAACTTTTTTCGAAATTTCTCAATATAAAAAACAGTCATATTATTTTTAAAGTCACAAATTTTTGCATTGTTTTTTGTGCAATTTCACCTATTTTCTATTTCAACACCTGTATAATATGTTTTTAAAATTTCCTTATATGTCTTTCCCTGCCTCGCAAGGTAATCTGCACCATACTGGCTCATACCGACGCCGTGACCGAACCCTTTTACGCTCATTTTTATATCGCCGTTTTCTTGCGATATTTCAACATTTGTGGAACGCAGTGAAAATATATTTCTAAATTCTGTTCCTTTTATATTTACTCCGCCTACATCAAGTGTTACAATACCGCCTGCATTTGAGCGGTTAATGTTCGATACAAGTCCATTATTCCAATCCACACCGTCAATTTTTTCTTCCGCAATATTTTTAAATTCCTGTTCACTCAATGTCAATTCACTGTGATACTTTGGCGATTCTTCATCTCCCGCACTTGCGACACTTTGCAAATACGGCACGTCCGCCCCCCAAACGTCAACTGCCGATTCCGTTATCCCCGACGAAGTTGAATGAAATACCGCCGATATTATTTCATCGTTGTACGTCATTATCTGTCCTGTAGTTTCGTCAACCGCTGTGCTTATTTTGTTCCAATTTTCATCGGCACCGGCACCCCAGCTTTCTCTCCGCTTATCCTCCGAAATATACGCCTGACAGTGCGTTGAATCGGTGCATATCACCGCACCGTTGTGACTTTCGGCAATGTTGCCTTTGTCTTTTTCGGCAATATGTGAGTACAGATAAGTTCTTGCCGCAACGGCTTGTGCCTTTAATGCCTCTTCCTCAAAATCGGCAGGCATTTCCGCCGCCACTACGCATTTTAAATATTCATTAATATCCATATCTTTAACACAGTCTTCTTCCGACACATACACACTTACCGTTCCGCTCTCAATCGGACTTTGTCCTTCTCCACTGCCACCGATTAACCAAACTATCGCAAGCGGCAAAAGCAACGTAATAAAAATGATTATAACAACTACTAAAAGTATTTTTTTCACACCCAAATCCCCTTTTTAGTTTATGTATATGGAAGCAGGCACAAAAAAAGAACTTCCCGTTCGGGAAGTTCTTTTAAGTTGATTATTGTTCATTGATGTGTGTATCATTTGCCTGGTTGAAGTCTGTACTTCCGCCTGCAATCTTCGACACACTGTCAAGGATATATGAACCAATCTTATCAGCAAGATACTGTTTATAGTGGTTGTGGTCACCATACCAGCTCTTTACAAGTTCAACTTGTGATGTAAAGCTTGTTCCGTTTTCAGCGTTATAAGCTGCAACATCTTCAGCTGTTAGACTATTAAAGTAATCTTCAAAATAGTAACCCAATTCAATAATGTTCAAATTATGTGATTGAGCAATCTTTCTTAAATCACCGTTATAAGCACCTGTACCACGATTTACTGTAAACTTACCTGTTGATGCATTATACGGATACTGTGAACTACTGAATCCAAGCGGTGTAGCTGTAACAATTACAGGAATAGCACCACGTTGAATAATACCTTCTACATAGTAGTTATTAAGCAATGTGTAGTATGATGCAGATTCACCTGCCTCTTTTGAGTTGATACCCATATTAACAGTTACATAGTCACCAGGGCAAACGCTCAACAGAACTGTCTCAACTCTGCCTTGGTTATAGAAGTTTACAGAATCACGTCCTGCCATACCGTTATTGCTGAATGATGAGAATGTATCAGGAACTGCTACACCATTACCTACACGGTTACCCCATGAAATGTTACCTGATGCATTATTATTTGTTGTTGAGTCACCGATAGCATATACTGCCGGTTTAGCAAGTGCTGCCTTAGCTGCAGCTTGTGTAATTGTCAAATCTGACAATGTTGAACCGCTTTCAAATGTAAGGTCAAGTACACCGTCGCAAACTGCTACATTAAATTGTGTACCTGTCTTTGTAATTCCTGTTGTTGCCGCAACTCCTTCAACTACTTCAGAAGTCATTGTTGCAGATGAAGTTGTAACCTTAACAACATAGTTACCGTTAGGAACTTTAGCCTTAAATCTGTATGCCGCAGTACCCTTTACATCTGATTCTTCACTTGTTACTACTGATGTATCATCAAAACCGTAACCAATTTTATCTGAATATGCGTCAGCTGCTGTTACCTTTGTAAAGCTGTCGTCTGACGGATCATTACTTCCGAATGCAAATGACAAACCGTGTACATTAACCTTAACTCTTGATGTCAAAGTTTCGTCACCTACAGTTGCAACCGCCTTAACATAAAGAACCTTTGATACTGCACCTGCCTGAACTGTCAAAACGCCTGTTGTTGCATCGAATGTAATTCCCTTCGCATTTGTCACCGGTGTGCCTGCAGCATCAACAAGTGATAGAGTTACGTTTGCACCCTCAACAGGTTGACCTGCCTTGTCTCTTACTTCTGCCGCGAAGTTACCTGTTACGGCATCAGAGCCCTCAAACGGAATTGTTATGCTTGAAGACGACTTTGTAAATGCGATTGCATTACCTGTTGTTGATAGAGAAATTTCTTTTTCAACTCTCTTTGAACCGTAAGTTGCAACTACTGTAACAGTTCCGGCAGCCGCCTCGTCTGTTACTGTCAAAGTTGCTGTCTGAGCATCCTTGCTTGCAATGCTTACACCTGTGTATTCATCAGCAAGTGACCAAGTAACGGCACCTGAGATATTATATCCGTCTGTATCCTTAACTATAGCAGTTAATTCTGCTGTTGCACTGTTTGCACCTGTTTCAGGAACCTGGATAGTTTCTGCCTCAGTATTTACAGTCATTGTTGAGGCTGTAGGTGTGTAAATTTTGAAGCTTGCCAAATCTACAGGATATGTACCTTGGAAACAGAAATATTTCTGTGTTTCTGTATATGTAGAACTCATAGCTTCAGCTGTTGTTTCGCCTACAAGAGTACCTGCGTCATTATATACCTTAACCCAGTAAGTTCCTACGCTTTCATCTGCAGAAACAATTACTCTGTACCAATCTTCACTGTTGACACCTGGAATTGACTGAGTGCCAACCGTCAAAGCACCACTTCCGTATGATACTGTCCAGTTAGGATTATTAGTTGCATTATTCGGTGTATTACCGTAGTGACCGAATGCCATTGCACCGCCTGTAAATCTAACCTTCATATCAACGATATATTGTGACGCTTGTTCTGCAAGTTGATATACACCGACAGTTGAACCGCCGCCACCGTTTGATGCAAATTGAAGATACTTTGTATTATCTTCATCCTTCTTAAGTGTTAGAGTTCTTACACCGTTTGAACCGTATATTGACCAGCCGTTAAGAACAAGATCCTTTGAATTGATTGTATTTGATGTAGCTGTGTATCCTACAAGAGAATCGTCATATGAACTCATGTTTTCAGGATAACCGGCATCCGGAGCTATATTAGTTGAACCGCTCGCACCGATTACGGCAAACGGAGTAGATATTTCAAATGATTCATCAAGATATGTTACCTTTGCAGTAACCTTACCGAACCAGTTTGAAACACCGTTTCTTACATTGAAGTAAGCAGTGGTATTTCCGTTAGGGCTTTCACCGTCAGTACCCTCACCTGTACCTTCTGCCTTTGTAAGTGAAATATAGCCGTCTTCTTTATCAAGACCTGTAACTGTCCATTCTACATTAAGACCTTCCTTGTTTGTTAGGTCGCCGCCATATATACCTGTTGCCTTAATTGCAATAGGCTTATGTACAGGCTCGCCTTCATTAGGCTGGTTAATTGTAGTATTAAGTTCAGAAGCAAATTCAACTTTTGATAGAGTTTCTTCTGCCTTTTGACCAAACTCATCATACTTATCTGTTGTACGAACAACAATGTTATCCAACTTCATAACACTCTGATAACGTCCTGACAAGAATAAGATACCTGTAATCTTATCATTAACGCCGTTTGTAGGAACAATCAACTTGTCTACAACCTTTTCACCGCTCTTATCTGTGATATTGACAGTTGCCAAGCCTTCGTTCTTGTCAACCAATATTGTATAGTGGTACCAAGCTGCGTCTGTAAGAGTTACGGTTGCCGCGTCAACGTCATTAATCTTACAGTTATTAGAATTACCTGCCATATTTATCTTGAAGATATAATTTGAAGTCATACCTGTGTTTGCAGTCGGCATAGTTCCTGATGCTACAACAAATTGTACATCATCTTTGCTTGACTTAGTTAATGCAAGGTCAAATTCTACCGCATACTTATTTTGAGAAGACAAATCAACATCAAATGCCGATGTTGCACTTCTTGTATTCTTATCTGCGTCAGTGTACTGTGCATATTTAGTATTATCTGTACCCAAAGTAATACCGTCTGCATAGTTTGCTGATGCCCAAATATTCTTTAATGCAGATGTATCTGCTACATCTTCATAGTCCTGAGTATATATCTCTGTATATTCTCTCGGTACTTCTGTAGGCTTAACTGTCGGTGTTGCAGTAGGCTCAGCCGTCGGTGTTGTTTCCGGCTGGCTTGTAGGTGCAGTCGGCTTTACAGTAGGTGCAGGATCAACAGTACCTTCAACACTTGTTGTTGCAAATAAAGGTGTCATTGTCTTTATATCATCCCAAACCATAATTTTAGCTGCTTTACCTTGTAAATCGTAAGCAACTTCACCGCTACCGTTTTCAAGTGTAACATTTTCCTTTAGTTCTACGCCTGCTAAAGTTTTGTTATCGTAATACTTTGAAATTACGATTGTTACTTTGTCAGCTTTAGCATTTGTAATTTTGATTTTTTGGTCTTCGTAAACAACTCCTGTTGCCTCCGGAGTTGCAGCTGTAGCAGGTTCGTCTGTAGACTCAACTTCAGTTGTCGCTGTTGCAACAGGTTCACCTGTTGTCGTAACTCCAGCCGTTGTACTCGGTGAAACAGTCGCAGTAACTTCTTCACCGGAATTTTGTTCACCCTCTGCACTTGCTGATAAAGGCAAGGCAGTGAACGCACTTGCAATCATTGATACAGAAAGTATCGCAGACAGCAATTTTTTTCTTTTCTCCATTTTCTTTTCTCCTCTCTCTTAGCTTGATGATCGCTAATCATTAATAACATAATTATACTATAACAATTAAATTTTGTACAGTCCTTTTTTACAATTTCACTAAAATTTTTATCTGAAAAATATTTTCATAAAAATTTTTTTAAAAAAAGTGTTGACAAATGTATGTGTATCTGATATAATCTATTATGTTGTTTGCAGATGTGGCGGAATTGGCAGACGCGCTAGACTTAGGATCTAGTGTCACCGACGTGGGGGTTCAAGTCCCTTCATCTGCACCATTATAACATACACATTCAGGAGATAGATTTTATCTATCTCTTGTGTGTTATAGTTTTATCAAAGCAATTCATATAGATTTGAATATCGCTTTCATTTACCACTATTTCTTTTACTACAAGATTTATCAATTCCTTTAACGGAGCTGATTCTTCTTCTAACATTTTTTCTGCTTTAGATAGCAGTTTTTTTATTGGTTCGGTAGAAAAATTATCATTACGAATTTCAATTTTTCTTATTTCTGCTTGAATTTCTTTTTTCTGTTGTTCTAATAATTCCAGCCTACTAATCAATGATTCCAAAGAAGCTTTTGAAATAGCATCAACTAATCTCTGTATCTCTGATTCAACCGAATTTAACTTATCCTGCAAAGTCTTAATTTCTTTATGATTGCAGTTTTCTACCTCTTTTATATACTCGCTTTGAATGTCTTCAAAATATGTAGCATTAAACCTTTTTACAAATTCTTTTGTTGCTTGTACAACTATATCTTCAATCCAATCTCTTTTAACACTTCCATTATCGCATTTATAATTTGGATTACGTTTTCCATTGCAAGCATAGTATATATATTTCACGCCACAACTATTAAAAACACGTCTTCCGGCATAACTTCCACCGCATTTCCCACATTTAATCTTACCAGAAAGTAAATATACTTCTTTTGCGTTATTTCCGTATGCTTTTCTTCGGCTATTTAAGATTAACTGCACAGTTTCCCAATCTTCAGAAGATATAATCTGAGGAATAGCTCCATTGATTCTAATAATTTCTTCTTCTGACTTATATCTATGTCCTGAACGTTTACCTGTTAGTTCGTCTCGGCTTTGCGTTTTGTTATAAACAAATATTCCTTTATACTTCTCATTTCGCAATATTTCATACAACGAATTTCGTGAGAATAATCGATTACACTTAGTTCGATAACCAGCTACATTCAATTTGCTTATTATTTCCCCATATGTCTTGCCCTCAAGAAATAATTTAAAAATAAGTTTTACACCCTGAGCCTCAAACTCATTGACTTTATAAAACTTATATTCATCCAAATCATATCCTAATGGTGGAATACCACCACAAGACTTTCCTTTAAGTGCATTTTCGGTTAAGCCTTTCATAGTTTCTCTTGCAAGATTTTTAGAATAATACTCCGACATTGCTTCTATAACAGCTTCCATCATCGCACTTTCAGGAGAATCATCAAACTGTTCCACCGCAGAAATCAAATATTTTCTATTCTTACGAAGGTGAACTCTATATGTAGCACTATCAAATCGATTTCTTGCAAATCTATCCAGCTTATGTACTATCACAATTTGCCAGTTTGCTGATTTACTATCTTTCATCATTTTTTGAAATGCCTCACGGTCATCTCGTTTTGCACTTTGTGCTTCATCTATATACTCACCTACAATGATTATATTATTCTTTCTTGCAAACTCTCTAATTAATCTTACCTGTGCGTCTATAGACTCTCCACGTTGCATATCCGATGAATATCGTGCATATATAACAGCTTTGAGTACAAGTACATTTGTTTTAGTTCTTATTTTTTCAAGGTAATCAGCCAACATTTTATTTTCCTCCTTTGTTTCTACAGAGGGCAAATAAAAAATGTTCTGTTATTATTCATTGATTACCATATTATTATATCACATTTTACTAATTTTGTCAAGATAAATTCCAATTATATAACAATAATTCCTATCGAAAAGCAATTTGCCCCCTCATTAATTTCCTACTCCTTATTCATTTTTTCTTCTTGAATAGATATGATAAGTTCCTTCATCAGCTCCAAAATTCTATTAAAAACTTTTTCATCAACTTTTTCACTATAAATGAATTTAATCTCTCGCTCATCATTCATATTGTTCACCCCCTTGCACAATATATTTCCTCGTTCTTTCAGGCACAAACACTTATTAATTTCCACCGATATATGATTATACTCTCAAAATACATATAGTGCAAATTATTCTTTATTTTAGTAAGATTATAAATATTGATACAAAAAAAATCGCTTTAGTTTGTATTACTAAAACGATTTAAGGGAAGATTTCAACACCAACGTCTGTTCAAATCCGTTTCATATATTAACTTTCCATTTTCATTTGTATTTCTTCTATTGCCATTTCCATATTCTCGCAATAAAATTCTACACTCTCAGCATCCAATATTATCTCCGTCAGTTCTTTTATTGCGTTTATATCATCATTCATTAAGAATGACAACGCTTCTTTTGGTATAAATATATTTTCAGTTTCAAATACCATTTTTACTTCTTGCATAATATAAATTTCTTTTGCTTTTTCTATTATTGTACGCTTGTCAAGTTTTTCAATGCTTACCGCAAAATCATTGTATTCCTTTTTTATTTTTTCTTTTAATTTCTGATACTCTTTACTCGCCATAAATAATTCCTCTTTTATCTAATTTATTTTTAGTATATAACAAGTTTTAGCTACTGTCAATACAGTATTGCATTTAGGCACACAAAAAGAACACCAAAAACATTTAGTCTTGATTTTATATGTTATAATATGGAATTTGTCTTATATTCTTCTTTTTCTAATATATATTTAATATAAGTATAGTTCTGGGGGTGTGTCATATGCATAGGGGGAGTACGTCATATGCAGTGGGGTTGCAAATGGTATTGTTATGCCATTTAATCGTTTTTCTATCGCATTCAAATCTCTGTATGTTTGCATATGTGCATTTGCTATCTTTGTATTTTCTACGTCAATTTTTCTGCGAATAACATTTTTATATTCTGTACCATCAGTCAATCTATAAAGCAGCACATAGTTACCGTTATTATTTATATTGGTTTGTTTTATTGTTTCTAACATATTTGCAGATTTTAATTCTTTTACCGCTCGTATAACAGAAGAAATACTGATGGAACACTTTTCTGCTATCAAATGCTGCGATACCCTACAACAATTATCTTCAGCCACATGTCTTGCCAGACAAATATATACACACACCGCTGTTGAAGATAGTCCTTTGCTAAATATATCACTGCGTACAGGAAATGAATTTTCCTTATTCTTTTTTAGCTTAAATAGATTACTGGTCTGTGAGCCGTTTTTTCGAACTCTGATTTTCTTTTCAAGCACATTTTCTAATAACATAACAGAAACGTACTTGTTATATGTGGAAATCGAAAAATTACCGCATTTAGATATGGTTTTGCGTGACGGGAAACACGTTCCGTCTGCATTTAAAAATTTGCACAATATTGCATAAATCAGCTTACCGTACATACCTACTCTATTATTATCAAAAACAGTTTTATCTACTAAAAAATATCTCATTTCCCTATCCCCTTATCTAAAAAATCGTACAAAAATAAAAACGGAGCTATACACGTTACTGTACAGCTCCGTTCACTTCATATTAAAATTATAACTCAAGTTCCGGTTCATATGTATTAATAGACTCAAATTCTTTTTCTTTTTCGATTTGAATATCCTCAACTGCTGTTTGCACATTCTCATTATGAAAATCTGCACTGTCATACTCCGATACCCTATCAGCCAATTCATCTGTGGCATTTACATCTTCTTTTAAAAGATAATCCACTGTTGCTTTAGGCATAAATATTCCTACTTCATTATCAAACACATCTCTAACCATTTTTAAAGAATATATCTGTTTGATATGTTTCAAAATTTCTCGTGCATTTGTTTTTTCAAGTTTGTCCATTATATCTTGATATTCTCTTTTAATCTTGTTCTGTAATTGTTTTAGACTTTCATTAAAATTCATATCATAATTACTCCACGCATAACCCTGTGCGTCTTGTAGATTTTCAAACTTTTTCGAAACGGTTAAATGCACTATATTATCATAATCAAATTGCAAATCACCTTTTTTTACAAACGAATAATTTTTGTCTGTTAAATTGTGCAATATCACATAATCAGGATTACTTTCAGCTATGCTATATATTTTGTTTTCATCGGAATATAAAAATTCATCATCTACCAAGCCAAAATCTTCTCTTGCAATTTTCAACGCCTGTCCCAAAGAAATATCATTGTATAATGAATTCCGACCGACGTGTAATGCCAAATACGCAATTCCATATCGGCCATTCTCGTCAGCGTATACAAACACTTTATTATTTGTCGCAACAATCTTTATCTTATCACCCAGCCAATTCATATCCTCGCAAATATCCCCTTTTTTAAGAGGATATTTGTTTGAGATATATTCATTAACATCTGACAAATTTTCAAATGATTTCGTGTCATTTTGCTCTTTTAACACAAATGATTTATTTGCATTTAGCATAACATATAATTTATAATCTTCATTAGATATAAATAGTTTCATATTCTCATCAATAGTATCAATTAGTTTGCCATTCAATTCCGGATACTTTGATAAAATACTTTTCATATTCAATTATTTCACCTTTCTTCTGATATATTAAGCATTAACCGATTGCCAAACCACATTATCACGATTGCTTGTATTTTTCTTTTTTGTTTCAACACCTTCACCACCGCCGGAGATACGTCTTTTTTTATAATCTCCAACTTTAAAGTGAACAATTACACGTTTAGAACCGAACTGAGCCAAAGCATAGCCTTGTTCTGCTCCAAGCAAGAAATCTCGTTCCGCTTCTTTCAAATCGTAAAGGTTAGATAATTCAAGCAAGTTTTGTCCTTCACAGCCAAAGAACATTTTATAGCAGCTTGTACCGATTAGTTCCTGACCGTATTGCTTGATTGCCGGAGCAAGGAAGTCAACGACAGAATGAGATATTGTCATTATAGATACATTATACTTTCTGCCACGTTTAGCCATATTACGCATATGTATCAATGCAGTTGGAACACGTTGGTCTATCATCATATACGCTTCATCGGCAACTATGATACATCTTTCTTCTCTATTCTGCGATGCTTGCTCCCATACCCATGTCAGAACATTAAAATATTGTATCTTCTTTAATTTTTCATTGCCCTCAGCAAATCCTGATGTATCCAAAGCCACAACCTTACTGTCGCTATGAATAGTTGTTTCTCCATTCCAAATAAAGCTATCGCCACCAACGGCTATATCTTTCATCAAGCCTCTTAACTGAACGTAATCATTATATTCAACTGTACTTACATTCTCTCCACGTTTTTTCTTCATATCTAACTTAGTTATCTCAAACTCAATTAAATCATAAATATCTTTCATTACCGGATAGTCGTTATTAGTTAAATGATAAATATCACTTTCAAATGTAATACCATACTTAGCATATGCCTTAATTGTCATATCCTTTAACAATGCCTTTTGAGAGGCAGTTATATCTTCCAAATATAAATCAAAAAATGTTTCAACTGTTTTTAGGTGCGAAGCTAAATTAGCCGTATCTTCTTCATCAGGATTTTTTTCATCTTTTGATGACGATGAAACTGTTCTTATCTGCAACGGGTTAATCATTGAACCTTTTGAATTTGCACCAACCTTAAGAACTTCACCCTCCATTTCGTCTTCTACCATTTGAACATACTCTCGTTCCGGATCTATTATATATATTCTTGTTCCTCTCATCCATTCGCCCAACAAAATAGACTTAACTGAAAATGATTTACCTTTGCCCGGCATACCCATAACAGTGAAATTGGAATTTGTTCTGTCACCGATACGTTTCCACATATCAAGTATTATCATATTACCGTTAGTATCTTCAGCAAAATGACAACCTGTATCATCTGAAAACGCTGATGATGCTATCGGCATACCAAATTCCATAGCCGACTGTGTTATAATTTTCTCAGAACATCTTAGAACGTCTGCTTGAGGTGTATATGTTGGAAATGCAGACATAAATCCTTCTTTTTGCAGATTAGATAAAATTTTCACTCTCAAATTCAGTGCAGATATTTTGCTTTCCACCCTTGAGCATGATTTTTGAAACTCTTCTTTTGATGTACCAAACGCCAAAACAATACACGAAAAGCGGCCGACTGATTCGCCGGTTCTATCCAATCGTTTAATTGTTTCCTCCGCATTTTCAATACCCTGTTCCACACGTTGCTGTTCGATATAGTTTCGAGTTGATTCAGCAGTACCACGCATTACATTAAGTGTTTTAGCCAATGCTTGCATTAAATCTGCGTTCGATGTCGGTGTATATAATGTTGATACAATCGTATTTGGAATACCCATTATATCAGCCAGCCAACCAAACTTAGGGTGTGGTGTATATTGTGTAATTGCGTATGCCCTTACAATTTTATCACCAAACCTAAAAGAATTTTGGTCAAATGATACCGATATAGGAGCAACCGTATCCAAAATAGCTTTTAGCATTGGATCAATTTCAACTTCTTTCTTCTTACTTGAAGTCCTTTCTTCCACTAACGCTACGTCTTTTACTGGCGTCTTTTTTTCATTTTTAATAGTATTTGTTTTTCTATTATTTGCCTTTTTTACTTTCTTATTATTGCTTTTATTCAGCATTGTAATAACTACAAGTGCTATTACAATAAGAAGAAATATAATTATTTTTTTTACCATTTCCACATTTCCTCCCAATTATTATCCGAGAAATACATAACCGGAGCTTTAACCGCTTCAACTATATTATCTACATCTTGCTCAGCAAGTGCAGCAACCGGGTCTGTGTATAAAGTCAATACATATACTATTTCTTTTAAATTCAACAGTTTTGCATTCACTCCAGCTTTACGGTATTTCTCTGTCATTTCTTTTGCTCTTTGTTGCAAATGTTCAACATTTTTATCCCAAATCGTAACATAGAATTGCGGAGTAAATGATGAATTTTCGGTCGCAATTTTATCTAAATATTGAACTTCCTCATTTATAAACAACTTACGTTTTTCCGACGCAGTCTTTTTCAATGATAACAAGCCATTTGTAATGCCGGAAATATCTACTGCACCCTGCACTTTTATCAGTCGGTATGGTTCTGTTTCACCGTTTAATTCAGCTATTATCTTTGTAGCCTGTATTACTTGTTCTTTTTCTGTCATTAATTCACGAGATATTGCCTCAAGACCAATCATCATAATTGCAATACCCGATTTATTTATAATCATATTTTCATGTATGCTTTCGATATTAACAAAGTCTTGAGTTGTATCTTGTGTCCCACTATTATTACTTGGTGGAAACAATAAATTTTTTATTGTATTAAACAAAGTCTGATTCCTCCCTTCAAATAAAAAAAGGAACTGTAATTACTACAGTTCCAAATCATCATCTGCTTTACTGTTCAACTGTTAAGCTATCTTTATATTTCTTTATAATATAAGCTTCTTCATCTTCAATATGGTTATTGTAGCGATAAGATCGTTGCGTGGTTGCAAATTTTATCATATACCTGATATAATCTACTATACATTGATTAGTAGTATCTTTTACAAAGATAAATACTCCGACAGCCATTGAACACATGATCTCAAACGCTAACTGTATCGAGCTGTGTTTTATAATGAATAGTATTATCCATATAACACTGGTAATTGCCGTAAATGCCAGTGTTTTAAACAATTCCGACATTCCATATCCTTGAAATATCATTGTTTCTGTTTGTATATTTATAGGAATGTATATTTTATTCTTTTCCATTAGTTGCCTCTCCTTTTTTATGATAAATTTATGTCATAATAGTGGAATATTAAATCTTTTATACCCCATGCACATTCAGCTACTACAAGGAAAATCAAAGAATTTTTTATCCTCATTTTATTCTCAGCTACTCCACCGTCATCGTTGTTAAAATTCATCTTTAACAAACAAATAACAACTCTGCAAGCAACACCAAGTCTTATTATGATTTGAAGAAGTCCAATAATATCAATCATTCTTTCCATAACATCAGCCTTTCTTCGCCAATCCTTTTATCATTTGCGCGATGTAGTATGTTTGCGTAATTCCACCACCGCCACCACCGCCAGGATTATAGATTAATTCCTGAAGTATTCGTGGTGAATTAACTGCCGTTATTGCAAATACTATAGCCCATATTAAATGTCCGCCAATCATAAATGATAGTGAAAGTTTACACAACACTACCTGCACCGTTACTGATAAAACAATCTGAAATAATTTGTTTACATATCCGGAAAAAACACCGCCATTTGCATCTATTATTCCTACACACGCTAACGGAAATCCCATTCGTACAATAAAAATTTCCGCTCCACGCATTAAGAATTTCATATATAGCATTATTATCAAAACTAAATATATCAGAATGAAAATAATCATTGTAAAACCGGCAGTATCTATCATAGAACGCAAGGTATCTGACAATGATGTCATTCCACCAATCCCCATTACATTCATTATTCCGGTAGTTAAATCTTCGATAACATCGACCAACCAACCATATAATATAGGGAAAGTCAAGGCACAAACAAGTGCCTTGACAAAGTTTGTTGTTAATTGTAGCGGGTCTGAAGATGGATCATCCGTCCATGCTATCCATGTATCAAAACCTTTTTTCAGAAACTTTAATACTATCAATACGACTGCAAATCCCATGATGTAATTTAAAATAGCTTCGGGATTAAATGTACTTCCGTTTAACCCTATTGATTTTTCTATCATTAATGTATGGTTTGCCAAAGTATCAAATCCCATATTAAAGTTTATATCAATATCGTCAAGTTCCGTATCAAAAAAGTTATTTAATATCCATTTTAAAAAGATAACAATTATATTGCCCACAAACTATCCCTCCTTTCTTCTTATATGTAAATACTGATTACTGATAATATGATACCAATGCTTTAATTACACCTGATGCCACAACTATACCAACACCTGATATCAATGATACAATCATTCTGGTCTGCCATTTTTTATGATCCATTTCATCTGCCATATTACGACGAAGCAAGCAATATATAACCATCAAAATCGTTACACCACTTCCTAGTCCTATAATCCAAGCTGTAACATCTTGAATAAGATTAGTTGTTCCGGTGGCTAACTTTGTAGATGATATACTGTCTGCAAAAGCTGCTTGTGCAGTAATCATCATTGCTATTCCTATTAAATTTATCTTTTCTAATATTTTTTTCACTACTTTTATCATCTTTGCATTCTCCTTATTTAAAAATCTTTTCGCCCATATTAATATTTTTATCAGTGAAAACACTTCTTCGTGGTGCCGGCTTTTTATACTTTCGCCAAATCCCCCATAGCTCTACAACCGCATTAATCTTTTCTGTTTTTCTGCGATTGTATCGTTCAGCACGAACATTCGTGTTATGTTTTACATTTCCTAATCCAAACATTTTATTAAATGGTGTTTTAGCCAAGTCATATGCGTGCATTATTACCGGTCTTGAGCCAACTATCAACACTTCAGGTCTTTCTATCAAAGAAAGTTCTTCAGGTTTTAATAATCGCCTGCCCATTAAATTTCTGCTTGCCGATATATTTGCACCTGTCATATCAAACAATCTCGTACCGTTATAACTGTTAGATTCGGAATTTGACATCGTTGTATAATCGCCTATTTCTTCACTTATCATTTTTCTCGTGTCCAAGTCAGATGATAGAAATATCCAATACTCGCAGTTTCCCACTATCGTTCTTGCACCCTCTTTACCATACTTCACTTTTTTGCTATCGCTCTCAAGCTGTGCAGTTGATTGTAGAAACAAATTAAAGCGTATTCCTCGACCACCTGCAACTGTTAATTTGGTTGCAAAGTCAGGAATAACCGCAAAATTACCAAATTCATCAAGTATAAAATTTACTCTTCTTTTCAAACGACCGCCTTGTAAATCTGCTACATCTGCAAGTTTGGTATAAATCTGGTCTACAAACAAGCTTGCAACACCGTAATATGTAGTGTTATAATCTGGTAAGATTATAAATATAGCTGTTTTTTGCTCATTCAAATCTTCAATTTTAAAACTGTTTGACTTTGTTAAGTTGTACACATTTATATCTGCAAACAGGCGTAATGTAGCCAATGCTGAAATATTAAAACTACCCTGTGTTTTTGACGGAGCAACTCTCGTGGCCGAAATCAAAGCCAATGCCGGATGATTAGGATTCAATGCTTCAATCGTGTCTATATAACGTTTCAAAGGTGGATTATCCGACATTTCACACATGTTATTAATGAAATGATACACGTTTGTCAAATTCTGATATTCAGGATGTTCCTTGTTGTCATATACAACAGCTAATATGCATGCCGCCATAATTGACTTTTCACCCTCTGACCATATTTTTTCATTTGATGTGTCATTTCCAACCAACGCCTCCGTAATATCCAACGCCTTTTTTTGTGCCAACGGAATATTATCATCATTAATTGCGTCAATAACTTCTTGCAAAAAATTAAAATGGTCGGAACGGTCAGGATTTTTAAAATCAAGAACAAATACGTTATATCCCAATGCCTCAAGGAATGGATATGTATATTGATGAAGTTCCCCTTTCGGATCAGACACAACCATATTTTCTCCGGCAAGTCCTTCTATTCCAATAGTCGGTAACACGATACTTCTCGACTTACCGGAACGTGTTGCTCCTATTACCAATGTGTGCGTATCACTTCCGTTGATATAATATCTGTCCTTTTTTGTTCCAAAAAGTATACCGCCTTTTTCAATATACGATTTATCACTATTCAAATTTTTCACCCTTTCTTTATATCAAAAATAGAAAAATGATATATCCAAGCAATAAAAAAGGAACTAACGGAATTTCTTTATCTTTTACCGTCAGTTCCTGTTTCTGCTGAACATCACTATTGTTCTCTTTCTGATATTTTTTTAAATGTATACATTTTCTTGTCCAAGTAATTGCCGCCGTCAACATAAATGCAGTTGACAAAAGCGGCATTGTCAAATATATAAGGAAAGCAATATCAAAATCACCACTTCCCAATCTATCTGTTGAATGTGACAAACAAATGCAACATATACCGTAAATCAGTATCGTTATCAATTTATACACCATATCAAAATTAATTCCGATATAAATTCCGTAAACAATTTTTGCTATCAGAATAATACCGCACGTAATATATATAGGTATTGTATATGTGTGCATACAAACAATGTCGCTTACCGACTCAAAGCCTAATACAAGTAATGTCAACATAATTAATATTGATGTAAAATTGATATTCTTCATACAAACATATTCTATTGCACCAACGATACCCATAGTACCCATGCTCAATATTATCGGTATAGCTTTGTGTTTCGTTTTATCCGCTAAGTCTTTTTTCACAATGATATAAAAAATACTGCCAAGACAAAGTCCAAGCAGTATTGATAAAACTAAATACATTGTTTAATTCCTTTCACTTAAATATTACTCTTTGGCATATACACCCATTCTTTTTGCACATTCAGTGCAAATATTTTTACCATTATAGTTAAAAACGTCTTTTGCATCGCCGCAGAAAATACACGCCGGCTCATACTTTTTCAAGATAATGCTGTCATTATCATCAATATATATTTCAACAGAATCCTTGACGTCTATTCCGAATCTTCTTCGTACTTCTACCGGAATTACAACACGTCCAAGTTCATCAATTTTTCTTACTACTCCTAATGCTCTCATAAAATACGCTCCCCTTTATTCTTTCTTCATAAATTCTAAATCGTCATATCCATGTTTCATAAGTTCTTGAATATAACTGTCTTGCTTATTTATTTTTATTTCTGTAAAAACTGTATCAAGTTCATCATCTCGGTAAAAACGAGCCGAACCATACTGATTCTGTCCGGCTCGTTGCGGTATTTCAATATTCTTAGAAATTTTAACCATATCCGATTTATATGTAGATGTTCGTGATAGCTGTGCCGCTATCAATCCAAGCACAATAAACACCTCAAATGCTAAGAATATACTTCTTGCTCCCATATTACTAAATACAAGCTTGCACGTTTCAATGAATGGTGCAAATGTCAACCACTGATTATCTTTGATTAGCATTTTGTGAAATATAGCAGAAACAAAAATATTACACAAGCTTAGCAATACAAACACGATAGCAGCCGTTATATATTTTGTTTTTTTCTTCATGCTTATTTCTCCTCTGCTATATTAAGATATGCTTTTGCATTAAGCATTGTTGCAATAACTTCTGCTTTAGTTGCCGGATAACGACCTCTGAATGTATTATCTTCGTACCCTGACATAATACCATACGCATAGCACTTGCCTATATCTTCTTTGCATTTAGGACACGTTGTGTCCCAATCTGCAACATTCGTCATATCAATATCTGTATCCGGAAGTTTTAACATTCGTGAAACAACTTTTGCTACTGATTGCCTTGTTACAGGTTTTGTTTCATCAGTCATTTCCGTAATTAAAACATATCCCTGCTGTCGAGCATATTCCATATACAAAACAATATCATTTTTATCTTCTATGAAATTCACTGCTAATTTTATAAAATCAGCATTACTTATTGTTTCTTCAGGTTGCTCATCGGCATTTATTATACCGATTTTATTGGCTGTTTCCATTACATCACTGTACCAAACATCTTCAGGTGCAGCATATACATTAATTCCGCTTAAAACAACAACCACCGAGAGAGAAAATATAACTAATTTGTTGAATAATCTCATCATGCACCTCTCATCTTTCTGTATCTGTAATAACAACATTCGGCTTAATTTTTTTGCCCGTATAAATTTGATTTGCTATTTCTGATATGTTAAGTTTTTCTGCTGATTTTTGTGTAATTATAAATGTCATTGATGTCATTCCTGTAAAATTACCTTTGCCGGTTATTGTTATTGTTGCTGTTCCGGCATTGATATTATCGGAATAACTCAAGGTGTAATCAGTATCCTTTTTTAGCGTTTTATTATTATATGTGATTGTAGGCAATGGCGAAATAACGTTACCTGTATATGTTTGTGAACTTATATTAGCCACACTTGTATCAGACATTGCTCGTGCTGATATACTAAACGTTTTTGACGTTGTTCCTGCGAAATTACCTTTGCCGGTTATTGTTATTGTTGCTGTTCCAACATTGATATTATCGGAATAACTCAAGGTGTAATCAGTATCCTTTTTTAGCGTTTTATTATTATATGTGATTGTAGGCAATGGCGAAATAACGTTACC
>NZ_JAJEQM010000015.1 GCF_020687385.1 Hominilimicola fabiformis | reverse complement strand
TGGCTGCATAAAAATAGCGTAGCAGTCGTTAAAACTACTACGCTATAAAAAGTCTAACTTTTGGGGGTCACATCAAAATAAGAAATACCTCTTTTTTTATTGAAATTTATCTGTGAAATCAGTATAATAAAATTATATCGGAGGAGGCGGTTGAAATGAATAAATTAAATTGGGCGGTACTTGGTACGGGAGTTGTGGCAAATCAGATGGCGCAGGCAATGCAAGATGTTGGACGCAAACTTTATGCCGTAGGTAACAGAACGCACAGCAAAGCCGTTGATTTTGCAAACAAGTACGGAATTGAAAAGGTGTATGATGATATGAACGATATGTTTTATGACGACAATGTGGACGTTATTTATATAACGTCACCTCATAACACGCATATTGATTTTATTATGAAAGCACTTGAAAACGGAAAGCATATTTTGTGTGAAAAGTCGATAACATTAAACAGCATTGAATTGGAAAAGGCTTTAAAAAAGGCTGACGGGAAAAATCTTGTACTTGCCGAGGCAATGACGATTTATCATATGCCGCTATACAAAAAACTTATGAAACTTGTTGCGGACGGTGAAATCGGTGACGTGAGTATGATACAGGCGAATTTCGGAAGTTACAAGGACTATGATATGAAAAACAGATTTTTCAATATGAATTTGGCAGGCGGAGCAATGCTTGATATTGGTGTTTATGCAATTTCGCTTGCAAGATGTTTTTTGAAGTCAAAGCCTGACAATGTAATTTCAACGGTAAAATTTGCACCGAGCGGTGTTGATGAAATGTCGGGAATTGTTATGACGAACAAAGAGGGACAAATGACTGTTATTTCATTGTCGCTTCACACAAAACAACCGAAAAGATGTGTTATATGCGGTGATAAGGGATATATCGAGATTATGGAATATCCGAGAGCGTGTAAGGCGACGATTGTCTGCACCGAAACAGGCGAGCGAAAAGAAATCTGTGAGGGTGAAACCGAAAGAGCGTTGCAGTATGAAATGGAGGATATGGAGGAGGAGATTTCAAAGCGAAGCGGTTGTATGCTTAGGGAGTATACAAAAGACGTTATGGAAATTATGACCGATATTCGTAATGAGTGGGGACTGAAATATCCTGAAGAACAATAAAAAACGCAGTAAACAATTAGGGTTTACTGCGTCAGCGTATAGATAAAAGTGTACAGGCAAGCCGTATATCTAAGATAGGCTTGCCTGTTATTTTTTTATAGCTGTAAATTATAATAAAAATAATATTATACATGTTACGGACAATTTGCTGACATTCCGGCACAGTGAATGATTAATCATTTACTGAGTTTTGGCTATTCAAAATATTTGCGGTCAAGACTTCTGTATTGTATTGCCTCAGCTATGTGTTCACTTTTTATGTTTTCCGAGCCTTCAAGGTCGGCAATGGTACGAGCGACTTTCAAAATACGGCTGTGTGCTCTTGCACTCAAACCGAGATTGTCGAATGCGGCACGTAAAATTGCATTTTCTTCTTCGCCGAGCGGACAGAATTTTTTAAGCATACCTGCGTCAAGCTGTGAATTTGAGTAGATATTGTAATCTTTATATCTTTCAAGTTGCAGTTTGCGTGTTTTGTTTACACGTTTTTTTATTTCGGCACTTGTTTCACTGTTTTCGGTCGAGCTTAAATCGTCATAATCAACATTCGATACTTCAACTTGAATGTCAATTCTGTCAAGCAACGGACCCGATATTCGACTGCGATAACGATTAACCTGTGTCGGAGTACAGGTACATTGTCTGCGACTGTCACCGAAATAACCGCATTTGCAAGGGTTCATACTTGCTATAAGCATAATGTTGCAAGGGTAGGTGAGAGTTGCGTTTACTCTTGAAATTGTGACGTTTCCGTCCTCTAACGGCTGACGCAAAACTTCAAGCGAATCACGTCTGAATTCAGGTAATTCATCAAGGAAAAGTATGCCGTTGTGTGCGAGGGAAAGCTCACCCGGTTTTGGAGTTGAACCTCCGCCCGACAAACCTGCAGATGAAATCGTGTGGTGCGGACTTCTGAAAGGTCTGTTTAAAATAAGCGGTTGGTCTTTCGGTAAAAGTCCGGCGATTGAATGTATTTTTGTGACTTCCAAAGCTTCGTCAAACGAAAGGTCGGGAAGTATGCTCGGCATACGTTGTGCAAGCATTGTTTTACCTGTTCCGGGACTGCCTATAAGAAGTACGTTGTGATTGCCGGCGGCGGCAATTTCAAGCGCACGCTTGACGTTTTCCTGACCTTTTACGTCGCAAAAATCAAGTACATTTGAAGCGCTTGACGCAAAATAATTGGTAAGGTCAATTTTATGTACATTAATTTTCTGTATGTCACAAAAATGATCGCATAATGCTTTCAAAGATGATACGGGATATATGTTTACACCTTCAATGACTGCTGCCTCGTCCGCATTTTCGGTTGGTACAAACATATCGGTAAAACCGCTTTTGTACGCCGAAATAACCATAGGAAGTATGCCGTTTATCGGTTGTACGGTACCGTCAAGCGAAAGTTCGCCGAAAAACGCACATTTGCTTAAGTCCGGTGCATAAATCTGCTCCGTGGCGCATATAATAGAAAGTGCCATAGGTAAATCGTATCCCGAACCCTCTTTACGCTTGGAGGCGGGGGCAAGATTTATGACAATGTGCTTTGCGGGAAAACGAAAGCCTGTGTTTTTAATGGCAGAACGTATGCGTTCTTTTGCCTCTTTAACGGCGGCGTCGGGTAAGCCTACTATATCAAATGCGGGTAAACCGTTTGAAATATCCGTTTCTACGCATACGGAAAATCCGTCTATACCCGAAAGTCCGCAGGAATATATGTGTGAAAGCATTTATATCACCTCAAGTAGTTGATTTTCTTCGTCTGAATACCATCAGTTTCATTGCCGCAAACGTAAGCGGTGTGCCGAGTATCGCCGCACAAATGTATGCAAGCGTCGAATTTAAGTTTAAAGCCGTAAAAATGAATACCATTAGGTATTGAAATATGAAATTCGGTATATAGCTTATCGGAAATTTGAGAAACTTTTTAAGTGTCGGTCGTTGGTGAAACGTAAAGTGACAGTTTAAAAAGAATGATGTTATTATGCTGACTATATATCCGAATATAAAGTTGGAACGTGAGTGTTCGGCGATTAATCGCAGTGGGTTGTCCGGTGCAAGAAAAGCATTGTGAAGAATGTCAAGTAATGTGGCTGTGCCGACTGATACGGCAGTGTTCACAATGCCCAAAAGCATAAATATAACAAATTGCACCGTCATAAAAGGACGTATTACACGCATCATATTCGGCGAAATATGTTCTTCAAGACGTACACGCAAATTTGAAAGAAAACGCTCCAAATTAATCATCTCTCCTTTGAAATAATACTTACATTATATACTAAATCACGGATAAAAACAATAGTATTGAGGTTTAAAAAATAAAAATGTAAAAATTATAAAAAAACACTTGACAAATAAGTTAGGGTGTGCTATACTATTATAGCACTCTGAGAGAGGCGCTAAGTTAAATATCGCGGGGTAGAGCAGTTGGTAGCTCGTCGGGCTCATAACCCGAAGGTCGCTGGTTCAAGTCCAGTCTCCGCAACCATTAAAAAAACCAGTGTTTAAGCCGTTTGTGGCAAGTACACTGGTTTTTGTTTTATCTTTTTTTCTTAAATTTCCCCTAAAATTTCCCCTCTAAGGATTTTTTCTAAGGTGTATTTTTAAGGTGTTTTTTGTGTTTTAAAATGTTTGTGATGTAGCTTTATCGTTTAGCATAGTGATATATTTATATACTGTACTTCGCCCCATATCAAGCATTTTTGCAAATTGCACTTTTGACATACTTCCGTATTCGCCATTTATCAATTTATTGTATTCTCTGATGAAGTCTGTCGGTACATCTGCTTTCGGTCTGCCTAAGCTATGTCCTTTTTCCTTTGCCGCCGCAAGTCCTTGATTAATTCTTGTTACTATCTTTTCGCGTTCTTGTTGTGCCATATGAGCCTTTAAGGTTATAACTATATCAATTATCATATTGTACATACTGTCGTTATTAGTGTTGTTCCAGTCGTTCATATAGGGAACATCAAGAGCAACTACTCTTACACCGATAGACTTTAGCTTTTTTAATTCGCTTATAACATCATCTGCGGAACGTCCTATTCTGTCTATATCAGTGATTATTAATATATCACCGCTTTTAAAGTGCTTGAACATATTACCGTATAAAGGACGGTTTTCCGCCGCCACTGTGCCGCTTATGGTTTCGCTTATCCATTCATTTACAATAAAGTTGTTTTCGTCTGCGTAAGTCTGTATTGTAAGTTGTTGTCGGTCGTGCTTTTGCGTTTTCTTTGTTGTGGATATTCTTGTATATGCAAATATCATATTAATTAACTCCCTTTAGTTGTAATGTGTCTATGAAAACATATATTTTATATTTGTGGATAAAATACACGTTTTCAAGCGGTGGTTTGTATGTAATTTTGATGTATCGGAAAACATTTGATTTTGTAGACAGTGTTTAAAGACGTTTTCGGTGGAAGAAAACTTCCGCCCTTGAAAATTCCTTACCGCCGCTGGCTTTGCAATAGTGGTATTAAAAGCGTGTTTAGTAGTCTAAACGGTTGCCGCTGATTTCAAGATAACGAAATTGCAAAATGCTTTCTTCTGAAAAAAGGTTAATATTACCGTCTGATGTAACATTGTTAAAAAAGGCAATTATCATATTTTCCCAGAGTTCTAAGTCGCTGTCGAAACCGTTCCCCCAATCGTATTCATCAATAAAAGCACTTAGCTTTGTTTGTACCTTTAGTTTATTTTCAGCGGTCAACGCTGGGTGTCGGTTGAGTTTGTATTCTTCGTAAATGTCAAAATACAAGTCTATGATTTTTTCGGTGATGTCGTAAATTTCAATTTTTTCATCAGAGAAACACACCGTTTTGACGTTGGCAAAACCATTATTATTATTTATGTTATTCTTTATATTATTATGGGTATCAAAAATGTCCCTCCAAAAGTTGCAAAAATGTCCCTCCTCCGTGACATTTTTGTCCGGGGGGCGGAAGTTTTCTTCCGGGGGGGCGGACATTTTTGTCCGCTTATCTAAGTTGTTAATATATATCTTTCGGTTGTTGCTTGTACGTTCAATTTTTAAATGCTTGTTGTTTTCAAGTGATTTTATCAATCTTATAATTTGCTTGGTTGTGCATTTATATTGCTCCGTAAAATCTTTATTAGTTGCCCAGCAATACCCTTTTTTGTCACAATATGCGGTTATAGTGCCGTATAATATCTTTGCTTTGTCTGTCAGCTTGTTATCATATCTCACCGCCGCTGGAATAACCGAAAATGTAGAGCCTTTTTCTTTTAGGGCGGCTAACTGTATTATTCGTTGTCTATTCTTTCGGATAACTTTTATATAGCCATTTTCTTTTAAAGCGTTAATTGCCCTAATAACAGTAATCTTTGAACATTCGTATAATTTTTCAAAATAATCATTAGTTGCCCAGCAACAACCTTTTTTGTTGCACAAAGCAGATATTTCACTATACAGTATTTTTGCTTTGTCTGTTATTGTATCATTAAGTAATACCGCCGCTGGAACAACTGAAAAGTTATTCGGTTTATTATTGTTTGTATTCATTTTAAATTACTCCCTTTAGAATGGTATGTTATTATACTAAGCCACCAATAAATAAAGGTGTCTGTGGTTTTCGGTGGTGTCAATCGCTATATATCCCTTTGTTTCTAAGAGGTTTAAACACTGCTCTACACGTCTGTTACTTATTTCGCATACTTCGGAAAGATATTTATTGTCAACAGTGCAATATCCGTAAATATTTGAACAAGTGGTAAGCTCACCGTATAATATCTTTGCTTTGTCAGTCAGCGTGTTATCATATCTCACTGGTGCTGGAATAATTGCATAATATGTTGGTGTTGGTTTTGTTTTTTTCATTTTAAATCACTCCAATCTTAAATATAGTGCGGCGGCATATTCAACATTTCCGCCGCCGCAAGTCCTTTTTGTTATAGTGTTGTTTGTGTTTGGTTATGTAACCAGTTGAAGAAAGCGTCTTTCGGTATTACTATACGTCTACCTAATTTTATGCGAGGAAAACCCTCTGTCTTTACAAGGTTATACGCAGTAACAGGACTGATACTCATAACCGCCGCAATGTCGGAAACTTTTAGACAAAGTGGTAAATCATTCGCATTGGTGTAATTTGTTTTGGTTTTAATAACTTGTTCTTGCATTGTTTTCACTTCCTTTGTAATATCTTTTGTTTAATAAAAAAAATAATAAACTATTATTATAATACATTATATCACATTTTATTATGTTGTCAATACAAAAGTTATGTTTTAATATAAATAATAACATTTGTTTTATCTTGTTATTGACTATTTATATTTTTTTATGTATTATATACTTATAACTTAAATTTAGGAGCGGTATGTTTATGATTGGTAAAAGGCTAAAGGAGTTAAGAACGTCAGAGGGACTAACTCAGCAAGAATTGGCAAAGATTTTAAACGTGTCAAGTATGTCTATTTCATTTTATGAAAATGAGCAAAGAAAACCAGATAGTGATTTTATTATCTCGGTTTCAAAATATTTTGGTGTTTCAACTGATTATTTGCTTGGCTTAATAAACGCAAAAGATAAAGAAAATATAGATATAAGCAAGGTTACAGGTTTGAATGATTTTTCATTAACAATATTAGAACAATCCTTAAAAGAAACCAATAATGCGGCGGCGGAAGTTATAGATACTGTTATATGTGGCGGTGATTTTCTTAGATTTGTAAATTTAATAAATGACAAGAAAGAAAAGAAACCGACTATTGATATTGATTGGTCTGATATATGCGATAAGAAATTATCAGATATTTTTGATATGGATATAGAGCAACGTACAACTATACTCAATATGTTATTTCCGATGAATAGATTTAATGCTTGTGAGTTGAGAGAGTTGGAAATAGAAAAGTATATCGACAGTATAGCGAAAAGGTTAAAAGAAAAATATTTGAATTTGGTAAAGTCTGCTGATGAATTAATGGGGTGATTAATATGCCGAGAAAAGGGTTAAATATATCGAAATGCCATAAGGGTAAGTATGAATACTGGCGAGGACGTTACGAAAAAGGAATAGACAGAAACGGACGTATGACATACGGTGAAATTTATGCAAAGACATATGAAGAAGTAGAGGAACGACTTGTAAAAGTTCAAAATGAAATTAATGCAAATACATTTATTGAGCCTACAAAGATAACAGTTGCACAATGGCTTGACAGGTGGCTTAAAACGTATAAAGACACCAGCTTAACACAATCAACATACATCAGTTACAAGGGGATAATAGAAAACCATATAACACCAGCAATAGGCGGACTTCGTTTGCAAATATTAAGCCTTGATATGTTGCAAGACTTTTTTAATAAAAAGGCGGCGGAAATTAACCCAAGAACAAAAAAGCCTTTAAGTGTGAAAACTTTAAAGAATATGAAAACAATGTTAGTAACGGCATTTAAGCAAGCTATTATAAGTGATATAATACACCGCAATCCAGCGGAATATATTGCACTTCCAAAGGCTGAAAAAAAGGAAATGCGTGTATTGACAAGAGAGGAACAACGGCGATTACTGGAGTATGTCAAAACTTCTGACAGTCGCTTTAAAGTTATTGTATTTATTGCCTTATGTACTGGTATGAGAGAGGGTGAAATCTCTGCTTTAACGTGGAATGACATTGATTTTGAAAGAGGAGTTATAACGGTAAATAAAACCCTTATGAGGGTACAAAAGAAAGACGGAAAAGGTACAGAAATAAAAATTACACCGCCCAAAAGCCGTAAATCTGATAGGGTGATACCTATGCAAATGGCTTTAATTTCGGAATTGAAGAAACATTATAAAAATATTACGGCTGAAAAGTTGCTTGCTGGGAGTGCATATGATAAAAAGTGTTATGTTGTATGTAATGAGCTTGGCGGATATGTTGAGCCAAGACAGATACAGAAGATATTTAAAGGCTTTACGGCGGCGGTAAAGCTTGACGGTGTGAATTTTCACGCATTGCGGCATACATTCGCTACAAGAGCGGTTGAAAGCGGTATGGATATAAAGACTTTAAGCACCTTGTTAGGACACGCAGACATTCAAACCACCCTTAACAGGTACGCACATACAACAGATGAACACGCAAGAAATGAGATTGAGAAAATGAGCGTTTTATTTTAACTTTTTTATTGTTATATGTGTATAATATAACGGTTTATATATGTTTTATGTGCGAATTAGCACATAATTGCGCATAAAAGACGTTTTTATTAAAAAGGTAAGTACCTATATTGCTTGATATTTGAATGATTTTTAAATGTGTTTTTGCGCGTTTTAAATATATGTAAAAGAAAAAGCCGCTTGCGGCGGCGGAAAGGTTGAGTATTCCGCCGCACAAGGCGGCTTTTATGCTATAATTCGATATTATCGCCAGTATCAGCCGTATATCTTGATTGTATAGCTTTTTTTATATATGCGTTTACACTTTCATTTTGTTCTTGTGCGGCGGTTTGTATAAGTTGCTTTGCACCTTTTTTTATTCTTATTTTCATCTCATCATAATTATTTTTTATATATTTAGCGGTTGCCTTTTGTTGAGCCTTTGAAACTGTCATAATTTCACCTATTTTCTACTTGACTTTGTTGTTTATATGTGGTATAGTTTAGATATAAAAGGAGCGGTAAACAGTCCGTTTCTGCATTAATAAGATTTTATTATTTTTTTGTAGAAATTCAATTTCTACCCAAATAACCGCCTTATGTCAGTAGGGCGGTTATTTCTTTAATATCCATACAATAAGCAAAATCAATACAAGTTGTATTGTGGTTTCACTCATAATATTTCCCTTCCGAAACAGAGCCGCCGCCGCTCCAATATATCAAGGTCACATAAATTTCTTTATCACCTACAATTAATCTCTTAATTGCAATTTTATTATATCACGTTATTATATAGGGTGCAATATACATTTTGTACAATATATTGGGTACATATTTAGTGATTTTGCATATTGATATATGTGGTACAATATAGTATAATATAATCATAGTCAAGGTTGACTACACAAAAAAACGAAAGGAGCGAAACACAATGAAGAACATTCACACAATCCGCCGCATAGTTGCAACTATGGCAAACAGGTTGAAGAAAATGGGCTTAACACTTTCCGCCGCCTTTAAAAAGGCTTGGGAGCTGATAAAAGGTAAGGCTATCGAAAGTAAAGTAGCTGGAGTAACCAAAGGAAACAGACAAAAGGCACTTGCACGCATTGCGGCGGCATACCGCCCTAATCAAGTAAAGGTATGGCTTGAACGTGACAAGGCAAACTTACACGATAACAACGCAGTAAATGTTATTGTGTCGGTGAACGGCTCGGATAACTATAATTTAGGTTGTATCCCTCGTAATCTTGCTTATGTGGTATCGGCACTTATAGACAAAGGCTTTTACATAAAGGCAATGTTTAAAGAGATTAGAGGGCATTACGCAAGCTATATGAATTATGGTGCGGTGATAACATTGCAATTAGCATAAATAAAAAAGCCTTGTACAAGCTACCAACTCATACAAGGCAAGTGCATTTGCCAACAAAAGAGGAAATACACACAATTTATCACACAAGTAAATTATAGTGTATTTCCTCTGTAAAGTCAAGATTTTAGGAGGTATTTTTTTATGGAAAATAATGGTTTTGTATGGTTGCCGTCATTGGGACAAGACGCAGAAAATATTACACATTTCTTTTGCAAGGCGGTACAACTTGAAAATGAAAGCGATATTAAGAGTGCATATAACAATGTAGTGCAACACCTTGAATATTTTTCTAACGGTCATTCGGTTAATTATGGTGTTCGTGCTATATCCGCCAAAGATAATATTATTCAGTATTTTTTCAACGGAGAAAATGCAGTTCCGGGATATATACGTTATTGGCTAACTGAATACTATGGCAATAGATTTGGTGATATAAGCAAGTATTCAAACCGTCATTTAGAAACATATAAAAAACTTAGAAAATTATACTTACAGATAGACAAGAAAGAACATTTTAAATGGTCGGTTTACAAAGGTGTAAGAAGTATTTTAGGGAAAATACACATAGATATATAAAATGTTTATGAGCGGCGGAAATGTTGAGTATTCCGCCGCATAAGGCGGCTTTGATAATGTGTAAGGCTTTTTATATAAAGCCACTCTTAAAGAGATTAGAGGACATTATACAAGCTATATAGTCTATGGGCGGCGGTTGCATTGCTGTTAGCAATAAAAAAGCCTTGTACAAGTTACCAACTCATACAAGGCAATACCACCGTCCTAAAAGGATTAGGATAATTATACTATACGCAATAAGAAAAGTCAAGTAGTAAAGGAGTTTTTAAAATGGATAATTTAATTAAAGATATAGAAGTAGTGGACGAAATAGGTAAAGCGGCAGATATGGCAATAGACATAATGTGTTTATCGCAAGAAATCAGAAACGAATTTTTTTCACCAAGATTTAAAACAGAACACGAGCAACAAGTTTTTGTGTGGCACGTATACGAAAGAGCCACATCCTTATTTAGAATATTAGACAATTTGATATTTGACTTGTCTAACATTCTAACAATTTTAGACAAGTCCCTTAACGAGCGAACACTTGAAAGTAACAACACAACGCAAGACAACACCGAAAGCGAAAACAACAACGGCGATAACTTACATACGGCATAAATATATAATAAAAATACCGCTTATGGCGGCGGAAAGGTTGAGTATTCCGCCGCATAAAGCGGCTTTTTTTATTCTGCAAATAGATATGACACCAGTATCAGCCATATAAAATATTACTGATAAGGTTAAAATGCCTTTAATCAGCCTTTACGGTCGTTTTAAGGGTGTATAATAAAATCTTACAACCAGCGGCGGAAAGGTTGGATATTCCGCCGCACAGGTGGCTTTTATGGCATCACATTTTTATCTTGACAATACATATATTTTTTGATAAAATACAAGTAGATAAAGGAGTGACTTAACGGTCATTCTATTATAATTTAAGTTTTAAAACGTAGATGAAATATCTACCCTAAAGCCGTCCATTATGTGCGAATGGGCGGCTTTATTTTTTTATCACATATACAAGCAAAAACAAAATGATTAATACCAAAGTGCTTTCACTCATTATATTTTGTTCCTTTCCCCGTAAGTCAGAACAACCGCCCAGTCACTCCCAACACTACAGGAGATTAAATATAATCTTTAATCTAAAATCATTATAGCATATTTTAAATGCGGTGTACAGTGCTTTTTTATACCCAAAGGGAACAGACAAAAGGCACTTGTACACATTGCGGCGGCATACCGCCCTAATCAAGTAAACGTATGGCTTGAATGTGACAAGGCAACAAAATACATTATAGTCGCTCATTTGTTGGAAAAAACGACTTTTTTA
The DNA here is from genome assembly GCF_020687385.1 of Hominilimicola fabiformis. Lineage (NCBI taxonomy): Bacteria > Bacillati > Bacillota > Clostridia > Eubacteriales > Oscillospiraceae > Hominilimicola > Hominilimicola fabiformis. The sequence goes on along the minus strand of NZ_JAJEQM010000015.1, from coordinate 77,115 downwards.
TTCTGCAAATAGATATAAAATCAGTATCAGCCATATAAGGTATTACTGATAAGGTTAAAATGCCTTAAATCTGCTTTTATAGTCGCTTTAGGGTAAAGTTACAACCAGCGGCGGAAAGGTTGGATATTCCGCCGCACAAGGTGGCTTTTGTCGGTATTATTTGTTGACGGTTTTTCCGTTATCGGTTTTTCCGTTATCGGTTTTTCCGTTGACGGTTTTTCCGTTATCGGTTTTTCCGTTATCGGTTTTTCCGTTATCGGTTTTTCCGTTGACGGTTTTTCCGTCGATGGTTTTTCCGTCGATGGTTTTTCCGTTGACGGTTTTTCCGTCGATGGTTTTTCCGTCGATGGTTTTTCCGTCGATGGTTTTTCCGTTGACGGTTTTTCCGTCGATGGTTTTTCCGTTGACGGTGAAAATCTGTAAGAAGTAAATTTAATCTTTAAAAATGTAAAATTTAACAGTCTAACCCCCTTGCCAAAACTTGCGTGCATATGCGTAAGGTTATGGCTACGGTCTATGGCATAGTATAGTTAGACAATTTTAGTACCCCCTACACCCTTTGTATGTAATAAATATTTTTAATTTTTTTCTTGATAAGCCTTGCTATATGGGGCATAGTCTGATTATTTTTTTATGCCTTTGTATGCGTTGTAAGGTAATCGGTGGCAGAGTGTAAGCCGTTCGTGATAGAATAAAAAAAAGACTTTGACGCCTATTATACATAATGTGCTATTGTGTATAATGCGAACGGTCTAATCCCTACAAATATATGCACAAAAAAAAGGCTTTTCATTATACGTTAGACATTTATGTATAGTCGCTTTTAAAAAAGGGTATTCCGCCGCTGGAAAAAGTCTTTAATATTATTACACATAACCCTGTATTGTGTGTAATACATTCGATTTAGTTCCTACAATTATATGCACAAGAAAAAGTTGGTTTCATTACACGTCAGTCACTTATGTGTAATAGATATAAAAAATAAGTGTTTTTGTTTCTTTAAATTCCCCTTAATTCCTTTTGATTTTTCCCCTAAAATTTCCCCCTAAAAACTTGGGAAATAATAAAAACAGTATAATGTAATAAATTGTATATGATGTGAAAGTGTAGTATTTAAGCCGTTTTATAAGCTGGTATAATATAACAAAACAAGAGCCTTATAACTCATAACCCGAAGGTCGCTGGTTCAAGTCCAGTCTCCGCAACCATTAATATGTACACCCACATCAATGAAATATTGATGTGGGTGTATTTTTTTTATACTATGAGTAATCAAAAAAAACACTGTGACAAAGCACAGTGTTTTTTTATCATACAGTCTTAGGTTGGGGAACAGTTGACTGGTTTTGACGATTTAAAATCGGTATAATTCTTTTTGCGACAAGTGCTGCAAGGATTGCAAGGGCGATATTACCCGGAGCGACAAGCACGAAACACGACATAACTGTTTTACCGATGCTGACAGGTGCATTAATAACAAAGTTACATATAATATAGAAATAAATCGCACCCAAAACGTATACGAATGCCATACCGGCAAAGCTTGCGCCGATTATTCTCAAGAATGACGGATTTTGTTTCTTTTCGACAATAAGTCCTGTTACGAATGCTCCTATAATGAATGCTACCAAAAAGCCGAAACTTGGTTTTAGCACATAGCTGAAACCTCCGCCTTGTGTAAACACAGGTATTCCGATAAGTCCCATAAGCACGTATACCGCAACGCTTATTGCACCCTTTTTAGAACCGAGCAAAAGACCTGCCAATGTTGTAAATGTTATTTGCAAAGTAAAAGGCACAAGCGGAACCGGAATTCTTATAAACGCTCCGATTGCCGAAAGAGCAGTGAACAATGCACACAAAATTAAATCTCTTGTTGTAAATTTCTTCTTCATTTGAAAATTTCCTTTCTAACTTAAAAACTGAGATAATTATATATTATAAAAGTTTAATTGTCAACCTAAAAATTAAACAAAGGTTTACAATTATCTTATTTACTTTTTGGTAAATAAATGCTATAATAAAAATATTAAGATAATTCAAAGTGACAGAGGTGGCTTTATGTATACAAAAGAATATTTCAGACAACAGTTATCGGATATAATATCGCCTATAGAAAAGTATTACAACGGCGGAAAGGTACAGTATGCAAGACACAGTGCGTGGTATGAAAATCTTTCGGCGGACGTTGAGGCTTTTGCACGTCCGCTATGGGGACTTGTGCCGTTTTGGGCAGGCGGCGGTGAAAATGAAACGTTTGAAAAGTTATATATAACCGGTATAACAAGCGGTGCGGATAAAAAAAATGACGGTTACTGGGGCGATTGCCATGATAAAGACCAACGTTTTGTTGAAATGGCTGCATTTGCATACGGTTTGATTTTTGCACCGGAAAAGGTATGGGAGCCGCTTAAATCCACTGCGAAAAACAACTTTGAAAAATGGCTTTATTCTATAAATGACAAGGAAGTTTGTGACAGCAACTGGACATTTTTCAGAGTGCTTGTCAACGTTGCTTTGAAAAAGGTCGGCAGAAAATACAGTCAAGAACAGTTGGACAAAGATATTGCAAGGATAGATGAATTCTATCTTGGCAACGGCTGGTACATAGACGGACTGCATGGACAAAAGGATTATTACATTGGTTTTGCATTCCATTTTTACGGATTGATTTATGCCGTTGCAATGGAGGACGACGACAAGGAGCGTTCCGATATATACAAGGAACGTGCAACGGAATTTGCAAAAACGTTCATATATTGGTTTGACGAGGACGGCGAAGCACTTCCTTACGGTCGTTCACTCACATATCGTTTTGCACAAGCGGCGTTTTGGGGCGCTTGTATTCTGGCGGGTATAAGACCGTTTTCGCTTGGTGTTATGAAAGGAATATTAATAAGAAACATTGAAAATTGGCTTTCAAAAAATATATTCGATACAAGCGGAATTTTATCTGTCGGATACGATTATTCAAATCTTCTTATGGCAGAGCATTATAATGCACACGGCTCACCTTATTGGGGACTTAAAGCATATATATTCCTTATGTTGTCTGATGACCATGAATTTTGGTCTTGCGATATTGAAGAAATGCCTAAACTTGACGAACTTAAACTTATAAAAGAGGCAGATATGCTTGTATCAAGACGAAACGGCAAGAGTGTTGCATATCCGGCAGGAACAATTACTGATTTTGCGTGCGGTCAGATTGTGCCGAAATATTTGAAATTTGCATACAGCGCTCATTTTGGATTTAATGTTATGAGAAGTAATATAAGCATTGATGAGGCGGCTTGCGACAGTATGCTTACGTTTGTTGTTGACGGTGCGGTGTTGGTACGCAGACATTTGAAGTCATACAATGTCGAAAATGACAGAGTTGTAATAGAATGGTCACCGTTTAAGGGATTTGACGTTAAAACCGTTATAACTCCGACAACGTTCGGTCATACGAGAAGTCACGAAATTAATTCGGAATATGATTGCGTTGCGTATGACGCAGGTTTTGCGGTTGCATCAAGAGATAAGGACAACATTAAAACAAAGGATTCGTTTATTGCACAAGCGAGGAATGATTTTCAATTCTGTGAAGTCCTTACGGAAACGGGCGGCGAGGGCTGTATAATCGAATCATCACCGAACACAAATATCAGATATTCAAAAACAGTTATACCGGCAATGAAATATGAAATCCATAAGGGCAAAAACGAAATAAAAACACTTATAAGAGATCACTTGGAGGGATAATATGATACCGAACGATCCTGCTATATTGCTTAGCTTTGTCAACACAAAACTTCGTGATTTTTATTCAAATCTTGACGATATGTGTGACGATATGGAGCTTGAAAGAAAAACTATTGAGGATAAACTGTCACTGATTGGGTACAAATACAGTGAAGAAAGAAATCAGTTTATATAAAGGAGCAGAAATGACGGAAACAGAGATAAAAAGTATGATAGACAAAGACCTGTATGAGAGTATTTTAAACGCTTTTACATGGGAAAAGGTCAGAGAACAGACGAATTATTATTATACCGATAAAGCGGGTATACTTAGAGAAAAACGTATAATGGTAAGAATAAGAGTTGTAGGTGAAGTGGCGAAAATACAGGTGAAACTTCACAAAAACGAAAACAGCCCTTTGCAGATTTGCGAAGAAAATGAATTTGAAACGGAAGAAGTACCTGATATTATAAATGCCGAACTTGCAAAAGAGATAACAGGCGAGGATGTGGGCGAACTTTATAAAATGGGCTGTGCCGTAACGATAAGAAACAGCCTTGTGCATAACGGATCAGAATTGTGCCTTGATAAAACGACATATTTCGATAAAACGGATTATGAAGTTGAGGTCGAATATGAAGAAAAAATCAGTGCGGATTTGCTTATGAAACTTACTTCTCTCGGAGTGAGATTTAACGAAAAATGCGTCGGAAAGTTTTCACGCTTTCTTGCAGAGTATAAAAATCAGGAGTGATACAGATGGATTATAAACGTGTAAAAAGCGGTCGTGAAAAAGGGCTTGTATGGCTGGCATTGATTTTGACTGCTGTAATATTGGTTCAATGCGTTATGAATATAGTGCTTATTGTTTCAAACCGTCAGACAAAAGCTATGTTTGATGAGGCTTTGCAGGGACAGCTCACTATGCAGGAGGAAATCAATTCTTTGAAAGGCATTGATAACGGTAATACGGAAAATACAGATAATGCTGAAAATTCAGAAAATACAGCTGATTTTGAAAACAGTGCAGAAGAAAACGGAAATCAATAAATGTGGGGTAAAAATTTATGAGAGCAGTGTCACTGACAAACAGAGGCGGTCGTAAAAACAATGAAGATTATGTAGGTTACGCAAATTCGGATAAGTTGTGGTGCTTTGTCGTGTGCGACGGATTGGGCGGACAGAGCTTCGGCGAGGTTGCGTCGGAGATTGTGTGTGAAACGGTTTGTAAATCGTTTAAAAAAGCACCTGAACTTTCGGGTAAGGCGTTATACAGATATATCGAAAAGGCGGCGTCTGTTTTGGGTGAGGAACGAGAGAGTACAAAATCGAATATGTCGAGTACGATTGTTGCATTGGTAACTGACGGTGAAAAAGCCGTGTGGGCACATTCCGGCGACAGCCGTCTTTACTACATATCAAAAAAGAGAATTTCGCAGATTACGGACGACCATTCTATCGCATTCAGAGATTTTAAAGAGGGGATAATTACATTTGATGAAATACGTACAAGCCCTAATCAAAATAAATTGTTGTCATCGATAAGTGACATTGATGATTTGAATTTTGATGTGTCGGAAGTGATTGACTTGAAAAAAGGTGACGCTTTTGTACTTTGTACAGATGGTTTTTGGGAATATGTTTATGAAGATGATATAGAAAAATCATTCGCAAAAACTAAATCACCGAAAGAATGGCTTGAAAAAATGCTCGAAAGCCTGCACGAAAACGAAAAAGAAAACAATGATAATTACAGTGCAATAGCTGTGGAAGTGTAATATACGGAGGAAACTGCTATGAAACATAAAGTGAAAGTAACAGTGTTGGATAAAAAATTATATCCCGAATTACAGCAGAAATACTGTGCAGATCCGAATTCGGGAGTCTGTCCGTGCTACAATGTCGGTGATGAATTTGTTTTTTATCGCGACGGTGACAGAGACGACTTTTGGCATCTCGGACTGAATACGTTGGTGAAAACTAACGGTAATGCCGATACTGTGGCTGGTGGTCCGAAATTGCCGTTCTGTTCTGAAGCGTGGGACGCTATTTCACGTTATATTTATACCGGATTGCAAGGCGGCTCTGTAATGGCTGGTTGGATGAAAGATGAAAATGTGATGATTACCTGTTGTTCGGATGGTACAAGACCTGTTATTTTTAAGATTGAACGAATTGATTATGAATAAATACAATTAAAAACACCTCTTGAATTTCAAGAGGTGTTTTGTGTCATTTAATCATATTAGTTCTTCGGAACTGTTTCCCAGTCTTTTAAAAATCTTTCGATACCCTTGTCTGTAAGTGGGTGGTGAAGCATTTGAGCAATTACCTTATAAGGAACTGTTGCGATGTCACAACCTGCTCTTGCAGCGTCGATAACGTGGATAGGATTTCTGATACTTGCGGCGATAATTTCTGTTGGGATTTCGTGAATTTTGAAAATATCAGCGATTTCTTCAATAAGAATCATACCGTTTGTACCGATGTCGTCAAGTCTGCCAAGGAATGGACTTACATATGTAGCGCCTGCTCTTGCGGCAAGAAGTGCCTGTGCGGATGAGAAGATAAGAGTTACGTTAGTCTTGATACCAAGAGCTGTAAGTTTTTTAACAGCCTTTAGACCTTCTGCACACATAGGAATTTTTATAACAATGTTCTTGTTGATAGCTGCAAGAGGTTTAGCCTCTTCAACCATTTTATCAGCCTCAAGGGAAATAACTTCGGCACTGATAGGACCGTCTACAATAGTTGTGATTTCCTTAACAACTTCAACAAAATCTCTGCCCTCTTTTGCGATAAGAGACGGATTTGTTGTAACACCGCAGATGACGCCCATATCATTTGCCTGTCTGATTTCATCTACATTGGCAGTATCTACAAATAATTTCATTTGAACTTCCTCCTAAATTTATTTCTGTATATTATTATATAAAAAAATGGGTGTATAGTCAATAGATATGCTTGAAAAAAAGCAATAAATGTTGTATAATCAGAATGTAGATAAATATAAAATTTTGGAGGTGGATATAATGGCTAAGTTTTCATATCAGCCTAAGGGTGTCTGTTCTGTACAGATAGATTTTGAGGTAGAAGACGGAGTTGTCAGAAATGTACACTTCACAAGAGGTTGTAACGGTAATACGCAAGGTATAAGCGCTCTTGTTGAGGGTATGAATATTGACGATGTTATTTCGAGATTAAAGGGTACAAACTGTAACGGACGCGGTACGTCTTGTCCTGACCAGCTTGCAATAGCATTGGAACAAAGTAAAAATATGTAATAAAAATCATTGAACCTTCATATACTGTATATAAGTCAGTGTATGGAGGTTTTTTGTTTTGCAGATAGTTACATTAAAGAAGAACACGCTTATAAGACACTTTATATTTTTATTAATACTTGCAATCGGCTTTGGTACTGTGGTTATATCGCAGAATACACATACGGAAACAGCAGAGGTAAAGCTGTATTACGTTGACGCACAAATGCTCAGATTGATTCCAGTAAAAACTCAAATACCGCAGATGAGTACGCAGAAAATGGCACAAAGAGTAGTGGACGAGCTTGTTGAGGGATATGACGACAATCCGAAAATAAGGCGAATTATTCCGAACGTCAAACACGGTATAAAGGTGAAAGTGCTTGATAGGATTGCGTATGTGGATATAAAGCAGGAATTGGCGGACAAGCACCCCGACGGTCGTGATTTGGAACTGCTTACGGTGTATTCAATCGTCAATTCACTTACAGGACTTGACGGGATTGTGAACGTAAGGTTTACAATAGACGGCAAGCGTCAGAAAGATTTTAAGGGTTACATTGATATGAGGGAAACTTTTATTCCGGATTATTTTATATAAATACAATATATTGATAAGCAAGCATAAAAATTGTGCTTGCTTTTTTATATTGTATTCAATTTGTAAAATAAAATGTATTGCATTTATAATCCAACTGTGCTATAATATAATACAAGATATAGATATACAAAAATATCAAGGACACAAAATATAGTGGTTACATAGTATTTGAGATTTGCATAAAACACGCATAAAGACGTGCTTTCTGCATATTTTTTTTGAGCGATAATACTGTATATAGTGTTTTATACAGAGAAGGGGTTATGAAAGTGAAAGTACAGAAGCGTGACGGTAGAATTGTTGAATACAATGCTGACAAGATAACAGCCGCCATTAAAAAAGCGAATGTTGAGGTGGACAATTCGCAAAAAGTCAGTGACGACTTGATAGAAGAGGCGATAGGAAACGTTGAAAAAACAGACAAGGAAGTAATTCCCGTTGAAACGATACAAGATATAATCGAAAAGACGCTTGTTGCACACAACAAGTATGTACTTGCGAAAAAGTATATGATATACAGATACCAACGCAGTCTTTTGAGAAAGTCGAATACAACAGATGAATCAATCCTAAAGCTAATCAGAAACGAAAACAAGGAGCTTGCGGAGGAAAATTCAAATAAGAATACTGTTCACGCGTCTACACAGCGTGACTATATAGCAGGTGAAGTGTCGCGTGACCTCACAAGACGTATGCTGTTGCCGGAGCATATCACAATGGCACATCAAAACGGCATACTTCATTTTCATGACGCGGATTATTTTATACAGCCGATTTTTAACTGCTGTCTTATAAATATCAAGGATATGCTTGACAACGGTACTGTTATGAACGGTAAAATGATTGAATCGCCTAAGAGCTTTCAGGTTGCCTGTACCGTCACAACGCAGATTATTGCGGCGGTTGCAAGTAATCAGTATGGCGGACAGTCCGTAAATGTGGCACATTTGGGAAAATATTTAAGAAAGAGCCGCGACAAGTTTATGGCTGAAACACAGGAAAAATTCAAGGATACGTTAAGTCGGGAAGATATTGAGAAAATAGTTGAAATGCGTGTCGATGATGAATTAAGATCGGGTGTACAGACTATTCAATATCAGATTAACACGCTTATGACAACGAACGGACAGTCGCCGTTTGTGACTTTGTTCCTATATATTGACGAAAATAACGAATACGTTGACGAAAACGTAAGAATTATAGAAGAAATTCTTCGTCAAAGACTTGACGGTATTAAGAATGAACAGGGTGTATATGTTACACCTGCATTCCCAAAACTTATATATGTGCTTGATGAAAACAACTGTCTAAAGGGCGGTAAATACGATTACGTTACGAAACTTGCGGTTAAATGTTCCGCTAAAAGAATGTATCCCGACTATATTTCAGCAAAGAAAATGCGTGAAAATTATGAGGGTAACGTGTTCAGCTGTATGGGCTGTCGCTCGTTCCTTTCACCTTGGAAAGACGAAAACGGTGAGTACAAGTGGGAGGGAAGATTTAATCAAGGTGTTGTAAGTATAAATCTTCCGCAAATCGGACTTGTGGCTAAGGGCGATGAAGAAAAGTTTTGGAAACTGTTTGACGAACGTTTGGAACTTTGCTATGAGGCGCTTATGTGCCGTCATAAAGCATTGGAGGGGGTTGTGTCTGACGTAAGCCCTATTCACTGGCAATACGGTGCTATAGCACGTTTGAAAAAAGGTGAAACGATTGATAAATACTTGCACAATGGGTATTCTACGTTGTCGCTCGGATATATCGGTCTTTATGAACTTACTTACCTTATGACCGGCGAAAGCCAAACAAGCGGTAAGGGTAAAGAATTTGCACTTAAAGTAATGTATCATATGCGTGACGCGGCGGAAAAGTGGAAAGAGGAAACAGGATTGGGTTTCAGTCTTTACGGCACACCTGCGGAAACGTTATGCTATCGTTTTGCTAAAATTGATTATGAGAAATTCGGACCGATTAAGAATGTTACCGATAAGGGTTATTATACAAATTCTTACCACGTTGACGTCAGAGAGAAAATCAATGCTTTTGATAAATTCGATATTGAAAGCGAATTCCAAAATATTTCGCTCGGCGGTGCGATTTCTTATGTGGAAATACCGAATATGCAGAATAACCTGCCTGCACTTGAAACACTCGTGAAGTATATTTATGATAACATTCAGTACGGCGAATTTAATACAAAATCGGACTATTGCCAAGAGTGTGGCTTTGACGGTGAGATTATGATTAATGACAATATGGAATGGGAATGTCCGCAATGTCATAATAAAGACCACAGTAAATTGAATGTTACAAGACGTACTTGCGGTTATCTCGGCGAAAATTTTTGGAATACGGGAAAGACGAAAGAGATTAAGAGCAGAGTTTTGCATTTGTAATAAGGGAAAATAACGTGAAAAATCACGTTATTTGATTTAATTGTCCGTGCGATTTTCGCCTATGGCGAACGCACATGGACATAATTTCCACTTAACGCCTTGTCAGCCCACAAGCAAGAGCAGTTAAGGTTTTTAATTACTATTTGTGGGCAGAAATGCTGTGGAAATTAATTATGTATTATGGGAATATAAAGAAAACTGACATTGCAAACGGAACAGGCGTGAGAGTATCGCTTTTTGTCAGCGGTTGCAGACGTCACTGTAAGGACTGTTTTAACAGTGAAACGTGGGATTTTTGTTATGGCAATGAGTTCACGGACGATACAATGAACGAAATTATAACCGCAATGGATAAGGAGTATATAAAAGGTTTCAGCCTGCTCGGCGGTGAGCCTTTTGAAAAGGAAAATCGCATGGCGGTACAATATATATTAAAAACAATAAAGGAACATTTTCCGAATAAAACCGTATGGTGTTACAGTGGTTTTGCTTTTGAAGAGCTTGTCGGAGAATGTGAAGATATTTTAAAGTATATTGACGTGCTTGTTGACGGTGCATTTGTGGCGGAAAAGAAAAATTTGAAATTGAAATTCAGAGGGTCTGAAAATCAAAGAATTATAAATGTAAAGAAATCACTTGAAGATAAAACAGTGACGGAACTTACAGAAGGGGAATACGATGAATACTAAACAATTTGTTAGAGTGGCAATGCTTACGGCATTGGCGTGCGTACTTACTATCGTGCCGAAAGTGCCGATAGGCGGCGGATATGTGCATTTCGGCGACTGCATAATTTATGTGGCTGCAATGATACTCGGACCTATACCCGGTGCGATTGTCGGAGCGATAGGACATAGCTTGGCAGATTTTATTTCTGGTTATCCGATATTCTGTATACCGACATTTATTATTAAAGGTATTATGGGATTTGCAATCGGTAAAATCGTTTACGGACACGTTGATATAAAGTATTTTATAATCGGCGGTATCGTTGCACTTGTGATTGTTACAGGCGGTTACTTTGCTGCGGAAATTCCGCTTATGGGATATGAAACCGCACTTGTATCGCTTATTTCATCACCGATACAGTGGTGTATGAGTATGGTTGCATCGGCGATTATTGTACCGATATTGATTAAAAACAGAAAAAGAATAGGATTTTAATTAAAAACACACAGTCTGTTTTCATAGGACTGTGTGTTTTTTTAGTTATGTACTTTATTCACTCTTTGGAGCGGACTGTGTTTTTTTGAGGGGGTCTTAGATGTATAAGCTCCAATAATTTTAAAATACTGTTTTTTAAGCCGTATTTTACGATTGGTTTTTCTATGTAGTTGGTTATGATTATTCCCGCTAATATTGAAACGGTCCAACAAATTAAGGTTAATCCGTCCATTGCGGCTCTGTCGTTCATTACGGGATTTTGTGTGCTGTAAGGTATGTTGTGATTTTTTAGGAATATAAATACATTCTGGTGCCATAGGTACACCGTATATGATATTGATGAAAGGAAAACGAAAAATTTATTTCCCCATATTTTCTTTTCCCAAAAACCGTATGAGAAACAAGCGGTGAAAAGGAAAAGTGCTATTAATACAGAGAATATTCCTCTGTACAAAAAGCGAAAATACACATCGCCCGCAACTCCGTTCGGGAATGAAATCTTTCTAAGCCAGCACATATATCCGAAAGCAGAGAAAATACTCAAAGCGGATATAATTGTCATGCACAATTTGAGTTTATCTATACATTTTACTTTGTTTCTTACATATACCACGAAATATGCGGAAATCATTCCGAAAGCAAATACGTCAAAATAAATAGGTGTGATTGCCGACATTATAGGCTGTGATATGTTTGCATTTGCCATAAGTATAAATCTCAGCAATACAGCCACTAAAGACATAACGACTGTTGTAAGAACAGGTTTCTTGCGGAACGGAATACATATAAGCGGAAACAGAACATAAAACTGAACTTCAATACTCATTGTCCAAGCGGTAGAAATGGTTGTTCCGATAGTATGCGAATCAAAGTTATGAATGAAAAGCAAATGCATTATAACATTGTGAGCAACATTCGTAAAACTTTTGGGATCATACATTCCGCCTATATATGAAAAACTCGGAATTAGAATAGTCAGAATAAGCATTATGACATATGAAGGATAAATTCTTCTTGCACGCTTTATAAAGAAATTCTTCCAACCTCTGAACTCACATTCACCAAACATACTTCGTGCGATAGGATAGAAAAGACAAAATCCACTCAACACGAAGAAAGAATCTATGGCTACATAGCCGTAACGTTGAAATATTTCAAAATTAAACAAATACTTGTCAGGACTTATTTTTAAATTATAAAAAATCCAACTTTGCTGGAATGTGTGAAATATTACTATAAAAATAAGTGATATTGCTCTCATTCCGTCCAAAGCGTAAAGATAGCCGGGAATATCGCTTTGACGTGAATTATTCATTTGTTTCCCTCCTGCTGTACATAATGCCGATTATAACGGTGACCAAGATTATTGCGACGGTTATACTAAGACCTATAATCATTATTTTAGGCATATGACCGCAACTCATTATTGCCCATTTTATTCTTTCGATACCTTTTTCAGAGGGCAAATCGGCTGCGTATGCAAATGTGGAAGGCATAGTGCATAACATCACCCAAACAGCTAATATAAATTTTTTCATATGTTTTCCTCTCTGTAAGTCTATAATATAAGACTGTTTATTGAATTATAATTGCTGTACCCGATTGTGCAGGGGCAGGGGTTATGTTTTGGGCATTTTGTGCCTGTACAGGTTTGTCTGTTGCCGATTGTGTATTGCTGTTTTGTGCGTTTGCTGTGTCGGCTGTTGGATTTGTTGTACTTGTTGGGTTTGTTGTATTTGTTGGATTTGTTGTGCTTGCTGTATTTGTTGTATCGGTTGAAGTAGTTGTTGTGGCTGTTTCACCGCTTTCAGGGGCGATTGTTGTGACGGCGGCTTGATAATTAATATCGTCAAGTCTGTGGAATGTATATCCCTCTGAAATCAAATATTCGATAATCATTGGCAAAGCGTCAGCCGTAGCTTGTTTAGCGGCGGCATCGTGCATAAGAATGACAACATTTTGACCTTCCGGCATATTTGACTTTAGGTAATCCAAAAGACCTTGTGCATCTTTCTTTTTACCCTCTGCGTCACCATTTAGCGCGTTCCAGTCACAATAATAGTAACCGTTTTCTTTTAGTACTTTTTTACATTCTTGCTTTACAGGCGAAAAACTGTCTGCACTTGATTTATAGCTGCCGCCAGGAAAACGTACAAGTCGCATTGTTTGAGCGCCGCCTGTAACTGCGTCAATTTTTTGGAAACAAGCGTTTACTTCATTAATAAATGTGTCTGTTGACGCATATAATTTCTCATAGTTATGTCCATCAGAGTGGTTTGCTATAAGATGTCCTTCTTCGTATACACGTCTTGCCATATCAAAGTTTGAGTCGATAAGTGAACCGACTTCAAAGAACGTGGCTTTAATATTGTATTTTCTCAAAGTATCAAGAATTTGCGGAGTTATATTTTCTGTAGGACCGTCATCGAATGTAAGATAACAACGCTTTTCCTGTACTGAATCTTTAACGATTTGAAGCAGGTCGTTTTCTTCCGTTGCGGGAGGAATATTTAATGTATTTGTTTGTACCGGCTCTACGGTCGGAACGACATTTTCGGGATTTTCTGTTGCTTCGACTGATACATTATTTGTATTTTGTTGCTCGTTGTTACCTTTTTTCATCGAAACGGCAACTGCGACAACAATAATAATTGCTATAAGAACTATAAAAATAATAGCCGCACGTATACGTTTTTTTCTAAGACGTTCACGTCTGCGGCGTTCACGACGTCTCATTTCAAATTCGGTTGCATTAGACATAATTAAAATCCCCCTAAAAAGCTGATATATCATTATTATATACCAATTTACAATAAAATTCAACAATATTATTAACAATATTATTAAAGAATAAAAATAAATAAAGAAAGGGTATGATAAACAATGAAAAAAGTGATTTTGGTAATTTTTTGCACGACAATTTTGATGAGCGGTTGTTCATCTAATACAGCCGATACGGTCAGTAATGACGTACAACAGGTGAATGTGTCATATGACCAAATGAATAATGAGGGGATTGGTTGGGGATTTGTACGCAAGAAAGGCGCACCGCCCGAAATACCTAATTCACAAAAGGAAGTGCTTAGAAAATACGATTGCTATTATATAGATGAAAATGCACCGAAAACACTTTATCTGACATTTGACGAGGGTTATGAAAACGGCTACACGTCAAAGATTTTGGACGTTTTGGAGCAGACTTCAACGCCTGCGGCATTTTTTGTGACAGGTCCGTATCTTGAAAATCAACAGGAATTGGTGCATAGAATGATTGATGACGGTCACATTGTCGGAAACCATACCGTAAACCACCCGAATTTACCGAAACAGAGCGTCGAAACGGAACAAAAAGAACTTTCCGATTTGAATAAAATGTGTGAGGAAATGTACGGCGTGAGTATGAAGTATATGCGTCCGCCGGAGGGGGAATACAGTGAACGAGTGCTTGCTGTTGCAAAAGATATGGGATACAGGACAATTCTGTGGAGCTTTGCGTACAAGGATTGGGACATAAATATGCAGCAGGGGGCGGACTATGCGTTTAATCAAGTTACGCCGTATCTGCATGACGGTGCTGTTTTACTTCTTCACGCAGTGTCCTCCGACAATGCAAATGCTTTGGAAGATATAATAAATTACGCAAAAAATGAGGGATATACGTTTAAAAGCCTTGATGAATTGCAATAATTAAGAAAAAAACATAAAAACTCTTAAAAAACACTTTATTAATTCATCATTTTGGTGTATAATTAAATTATTATAATGTATTTTAGAGAGGAAATTGATAAAATGAAAGAGGCAAGTTTTGATTTTGGTAAGAAACCGCCTGTTGACGGTTACACAAAAGTGACTGAAAAATCTGTTTACACAAAGGAAAAAGGTTTTGGACTTTCGGAAGTCGCAGAGGCTGACGAAAGAAAAATCGGTGAAAAGGAATTAAACAGAGATTTTCTTTTTATGGGCGGAAAGTCATTTATCGTTGATATTGAAAACGGCGAATATATTGTACGCGTTTCTACGGGCGACTATGTTGACGAAGGCGATGTTATGACATTCTACAACGTCAACGGTGAAAAATACGGCGTATGGGTAAGTGACGGTACTGTTGTGGAAAGAGTGTTCCCTGTTACAGTTACTGACGGTAAGATTGAATTTGCATTTGAAATGGGTAAGCATACTTGCCTTAACAGCATTGATATTGCACAAAAGCAAGACATTGAAGTTAAGAATGTTAAAAGTGCCGTTATCGCAAAACGTGATACGGCTTCGGTTAAATTGACTTGGGATAAAGCCGACGGCGTTATCGGTTACAGAGTGTCACGCAGAAATCCGAAGAATAACGAAATTGATAAGGTTCAGGAAGTTATTACAGAGGAATTTGTTGACGGTGACGTTACAATATGCGATAAATTTGAATACAGCGTGTGTGCATTGTATGCACATAAGTTCTGTTCGGATAAGTCTGTTACGATTGATGTTGAAGTCGTTGACGGCAAGAGCGTTGCCGGTGAGATAACAGAGCTTGACGCAAAGGAAACTCCTAATTCCGTAACACTTGTGTGGAACGGATTTAAGGAGGCGGTTTGGTACAACATTTATCAAAAAGCACCTTACGGTATTTACAAGTACATAGGAAAAACAGAAGAAACACATTTCATTGATGATAAAGTAATAACAAACGTACCTTTCGTATATGCGGTTGAGGCTGTTACGACAAGCGGTATATCAAAACGCAGTGAGGTAACAATAGATATGGAGGCTAAGCCGAAGAAACGCAAAATGGAAACGTTGGGCAGAGGTGCCGTTGCAATGATGACAGAAAACGGCGTATTCCTTAGCTGGCGTCTTAATGCGTATGAATACGAACAGGACATTAACTTTATAATTTTAAGAAACGGTGAAAAGATTACAGACGTAATCACCGATTCTACAAACTATCTTGACAAAGACGGTAAACCGGAAGACGTTTACACAATCAAAGCCGTAAAGGGTAATAAGGCTGAGAAAAAGGGTGCGGAAGTTAAAGTTGTAAATGCACCTTATATATCAATTCCTCTTGACAAGCCTGAAAACTTTGTTGACCCTGACGGCAATTCATATCCTTATACCGCAAATGACGCGTCTGTTGCAGACCTTGACGGTGACGGCGAATACGAAATCATTCTTCGTTGGGACGCAAACGGTAAGGATAACTCACACAAGGGTATAACAGGTGAATGTTTGCTTGACGCATACAAGCTTGACGGTACAAAGCTATGGAGAATTAATCTCGGACGTAATATCCGTTCGGGTTCACACTATACACAATTTATGGTGTATGACTTTAATAATGACGGTAAGGCAGAACTTGTATGCAAAACCGCAGACGCAACTGTTGACGGCAAGGGTAACGTAATCGGTGACAAGGACGCGGATTACAGAAATAAGGACGGATTCATTCTTGAAGGTCCGGAATACTTGACATTGTTCAACGGTGAAACAGGCGAAATTATGGATACTGTCGATTATGATCCGCCGAGAGGCAACGTTCGTGAATGGGGCGATTCTTGGGGTAACAGAGTCGACCGTTTCCTTGCCTGCGTAGCATATCTTGACGGTGAAAATCCGAGCGTTGTAATGTGTAGAGGTTACTATGACCACGGTTGTCCGACAGTGCTTGTTGCATATGACGTAATTGACAATAAACTTGTTAAGCGTTGGAAGTTCCTTGCTAACAAGGATCAGAATATCGAATACACAAATCAAGGTAACCACAATCTTGGTGTCGGTGATATTGACGGCGACGGACTTGACGAAATCGTTTACGGCGCAATGGCTGTTGACCATGACGGTAAGGGTATTTACTCAACAGGCCTTGAACACGGCGACTGTATGAACCTTGGTAACTTCACAAAGAAAACACCTAACCTTGACTTCTTCCAAATTCACGAACACGACAGTGCCGAATACGGTTTTGAAGTGCGTGACCCTGCAACAGGCGAGATTAAGTGGGGTAAGTTTACAGGCCGTGACACAACAAGAGGACTTTGCGCGAAGATTGACCCGAGATATGAAGGTAATCAGTGTTGGGTAATGGATGACGGTATCTACACAATGGAGGGTGAACTTATCAATGAAAAGGGCCCTGAATCAATAGATTTTGCTATTTGGTGGGACGGCGACCTTATCCGTGAACTTCTTGACCACGAATTTGATGATGAAAAGGCAGTCGGTTATCCGAAAATTTATAAGTGGGATTATGAAAACAACAAACTTGTGACAATCCTTGACCCTAAGGGTACTCTTTCAAACAACTGGAAGAAGGGTACACCTTGTATCCAAGCCGATATTTTGGGTGACTGGAGAGAAGAGGCTGTTTGGAGAAATGAGGACGATACGGAACTTCGTATTTACACAACAACAGACCTTACAGACCATAAGTTCTATACGTTTATGCACGACAGTGTTTACAGATTAAGCGTTGCATTCCAAAATACCGCTTACAATCAGTGTACACAAACAGGTTTCTATATAGGTCCTGAAATGGATAAACCGCCTGTACCTAACAACGAATATGTGAGAGGAATTAACATTCCTGAATTCACGGAAGATATTGATGAAATTTAGCATTTAATGTATACTATGTATCAAATCCTTTACAAAACGATTGATATTTTATGTAAATTAGGAAAAAAAACAATAACATTGTTGACCTTTTGCAAAAAGTAGGTTAGAATATAGAAGAATAATATGGAGGATTGTGCATGAGGATAATATCTGGAATCAGACGCGGACATAAACTTTTTGAATTTGAGGGTGATGATGTTCGTCCTACGACTGACAGAGTTAAGGAGTCTGTATTTAATATAATTCAGACGTTTATACCCGATGCGGTGTGCCTTGATATGTTTGCCGGCAGCGGTGCTTTGAGCTTTGAGGCGATTTCACGCGGTGCAAAAAAAGCCGTTTGCCTTGATAAAGACAAGCGTTCGATTGATATTATCAAGAAAAATGCAAATTCTTTGGATTTTTCGGATTACTGTGAAATTATTAATACGTCATGTTTTGATTATATGGAGAGGGCAAAGGAAAAATTCGATGTGATTTTCCTTGACCCTCCGTATAATAAAAACTTTATCGAACCTGTACTTGAGTGTATTGTCAAAAACAATCTGTTAAACGAGGATGGTATAGTGGTTCTGGAAAGTGACGGAACTGATTTTCATGATGATTTTGACGGACTTGAAATGTACAGACAGAGAAAGTACGGCAGAACATATATCACGGTATATAAGAAAAATAATTGAGCTTGTCGCTAAAATGTCGGCAGCTACCCAAATTACATCATACGATGTAAGCAATTAAATCGGCTTTTGTGGGATAAGCCTAAGAGGAAAGAAGAACAAATGAGAATTGCAGTTTATCCGGGAAGTTTTGACCCGATAACTAACGGACACCTTGACATTATCGAAAGAGCAAGCCGTGTCTATGAAAAATTGGTGGTCGGAGTTTTAAGCAATGCAAGCAAAACCCCTCTTTTTTCTGCTGAAAAAAGAGTTGAGATGATTCGCTTGGTAACTAAACATTTGGATAATGTGGAAGTGGATACTTTTACGGGATTATTGGTTGATTTTGCTGCCAGCAAAAATGCAACGGTGATTGTTAAGGGCCTGAGAACCGTAGCTGACTTTGAATATGAATTTCAAATGGCACTTCTGAATAAGGCTCTTAATCCCGAATACGAAACTATGTTTATGATGACGAATACGAAGTATTCATATATCAGTTCGAGCATGGTTAAGGAGCTTGCGGGATTTCATGGAGATTTGACAGGTCTTGTACCTTGTGAAATAATAGAAACAATCGAAGAAAAATATAAGTAGGGATGAAAGGATTGAACGAAATGGATATGGATATGGATATCATGGAAATTGTCGATATGATGGAGGAGGCTATTGAAAAAGCATCGGCTGTACCTCTAACCGGAAAGGTTATGATTGACAAGGGTGAACTTTTAGACTACATTCAGGAAATTCGTCTTGTATACCCTGACGAGCTAAAGGAAGCAAAGTGGGTTAAGGAAGAAAGACAAAGAATTTTGTCAGAGGCTGAAAACAGAGCCGAGGCTATTCAGAAGAATGCCGAAGAAACTCAAATGCAGCTTATTGACGAACACGAAATTACAAAGGCTGCATATGAACAGGCTAATGAGCTTGTTAATGCCGCACAACAGAAGTCTATCGAAATTAAGACTGATACAGACCAATATGTTGATGACGTTCTTAACGACGTTGAACACAGATTGGACTTGCTACTTAGAAAAGTTCGTGAGGACAGAGGTTATTTCAATAATAACTGATTAAATAACGATTAAATATTTTCGAGCTGGATTAATTTTACTGTTCAGCTCTATTTCACTTTATAAAGATATTAACATTTTAATGCACAATAGAAAATTTAAGGGAGGATATGAATATGCTATCAGATATTGAAATTGCACAAAATGCAAAAATGAAGCATATCCGTGATGTTGCCGCATCAATCGGCATAGCAGAGGACGATTTGGAGTTTTACGGAAAGTATAAGGCTAAGATTGCCTCTGAACTTTGGGGAAAGGTTAAGGACAATGAAAACGGAAAGCTGATTCTTGTTACGGCAATAAATCCTACTCCGGCGGGTGAAGGTAAAACAACGACAACAATCGGACTTGGCGACGCACTTACCAATATGGGCAAAAAGTGCGTTTTGGCACTTCGTGAGCCGTCACTTGGACCTGTTATGGGAATTAAAGGCGGTGCTGCAGGCGGCGGTTACAGTCAGGTTGTACCGATGGAAGATATAAATCTTCATTTTACAGGTGATATGCACGCTATAACGGCGGCAAATAACTTGCTTTCGGCAATGATTGATAATCACATTCATCAGGGTAACGCACTTGATATTGATGTTACAAACATTGTTTGGAAACGTGTTGTCGATATGAATGACAGAGCTTTACGTCACGTTGTTGTCGGTATGGGCGGAAAGGTGAACGGTATTCCGCGTGAGGACGGTTTTATGATTACTGTTGCATCGGAGGTTATGGCGATACTTTGTCTTGCAAACGATTTGGAGGATTTGAAAAAACGTTTGGGTGAAATTATAATCGGTTATAACCGCAGCGGTGAGCCCGTTAAGGCTTCGGATTTAAAGGCACAGGGTGCAATGGCGGCACTTTTGAAGGACGCTATAAAGCCTAACCTTGTTCAGACGCTTGAATACACACCTTGCTTTATTCACGGCGGTCCGTTCGCAAACATTGCACACGGCTGTAACAGTGTACAAGCTACGAAGCTTGCTATGAAGCTTTCTGATTATACAATAACAGAGGCAGGTTTCGGCGCAGATTTGGGTGCCGAAAAGTTTATGGATATTAAGTGCCGTATGGCCGGAATAAGTCCTGACGCAGTTGTTATTGTTGCGACTGTTCGTGCACTTAAATACAACGGCGGAGTTAAAAAGACCGACCTTAAAGAAGAAAATGTTGACGCTTTGAAAAAAGGTATCGTAAACCTTGAAAAACATATTAAAAATATGAAGTCATTCGGAGTACCGGTTGTTGTAGCGGTAAACCGTTTTGATACGGACAGTGAAGAAGAACTTAATACTGTCATTGAAAGATGTCACGAATTGGGTGCAGAATGTGCGCTTAGCGAAGTCTTTGCAAAAGGCGGTGAGGGCGGATTGGACCTTGCCGAAAAGGTTATTTCGGCGGTCGAAAACCAAAAAGCTGATTTTAAACCGGCATACGATACCGATATGTCAATCAAAGATAAGATTAATGAAATCGTGACAAAAATTTACGGCGGTAAGGGTGTTAATTACACACCGAAAGCACAAAAGCAGATTGCAAGACTTGAAGAACTCGGTCTTGATAAAAAGCCTGTATGTATGGCAAAGACGCAGTATTCATTGTCTGACAACGCAAAACTTTTGGGAAGACCTGAAAATTTTGAAATTACGGTAAGCAACGTAAGAGTTTCAAACGGTGCGGGATTTATCGTTGTTGAAACGGGTAATATAATGGTTATGCCGGGACTTCCGAAAGTGCCGGCGGCTGATAATATAGACGTTGATGCAGACGGAAAGATAACAGGGTTATTTTAATTATGGAATTTGAGTCAAACAGTTATGAAGAAACACAAAAATTTGCCGAGAAGTTTTCAAAAACTTTAAAGGCAGGTGACGTACTTTGTATGTACGGTGATTTGGGTGTCGGCAAAACAGCATTCGTGCAGGGACTTGCAAAGGGACTCGGAATTGATGTGCCTATCACAAGTCCGACTTTTACGATTGTGAATGAATACAGCGGCAGACTTCCTTTGTATCATTTTGATGTGTACCGCATAGCAGACAGTGATGAAATGTATGAAATCGGCTATGAAGAATATGTTTACGGCGATGGTGTAAGCGTTATCGAATGGCCGCAGCTTATTGACGACATACTTCCCGAAAACCGATATGACGTTACTATATCGAAGGATTACAGTCGTCACGATAATTACAGAAAAATCGAAATTCAAAAAACGGAGGCAGAAAAATGAGAGTTCTTGCAATAGATACCTCGTCCAATGTCGCTACTGTTGCGGTTATGGAAGATGAGCTTTTGCTTGGTGAGTATATTTTAAATCATAAAAAAACTCATTCGCAGAAGATTATGACAATGATAGAACAGATTTTGTCGGAGCTTGAATTGACCGTTCAGGATATTGACATATTTGCGGCGGCTATCGGACCGGGTTCGTTTACAGGACTTCGTATAGGCGTTGCAACTGTCAAGGCACTTGCACACGCAACGGGCAAACCTGTGGTGAGCGTCGGAACACTTGAGGCACTTGCATATAACGTGCCGTATGCGGAGCATATAATTGTGCCGATAATGGACGCAAGACGTGACAATGTGTTTACAGCAAGCTATATTTGGGACGAGGGTTTTAAGGAAATCGGAGAGCCTGAGGCAATCAGCATTGATGAATGCCTTGAAAGCTGCGGTGAATTTCTTGATACTATATTTGTCGGTGACGGTGTTAAGGTGTATAGGGAATACATTAAAGAAAAACTTGGTGACAAGGCGATATTCCCGCCTGCAAATGCATTAAATTCAAGAGCGTCATCGGTTGCGGCACTTGCACTTGATAAGGCAAAACGCGGTGAAACGCAATCGTATCTTGAAATGAAACCGTATTATATAAGAAAATCTCAAGCCGAAAGAGAGCTTGAAGAAAGAGAAAACAAAGAAAAAGGAGAAAGTAAATGATAGCAATAGGCAGTGACCACGGCGGTTTTGAACTAAAAGGACATATAATCGAACATTTAAAGGAAAAGGGTATTGAGGTTAAAGACTTCGGAACATACAGTGAGGCAAGTGTTGATTATCCCGACTGTGCAAAGCCTGTATGCAAGGCTGTTCTTGACGGTGAATGTGAATGCGGTATACTTATCTGCGGTACAGGTATAGGAATATCAATGGCGGCAAATAAGTTTAAGGGTATAAGAGCGGCACTTTGCGGTGATGTGTTCAGTGCGAAAATGTCAAAGGAACATAATAACGCAAATATTATTTGTATGGGCGGTCGTGTTTTGGGCAGAGAGCTTGCAAATATGATTGTTGACACTTATCTTGAAGCGGAATTTCAAGGCGGCAGACATGCCGACAGAATTAAAAAAATTCACGAAATAGAAACTATGTAATTAAAGACAGATTGTCTGCAAAGCCGTTACGGTTTTGCAGAGCGGTTCATAAAAGAAAAAACATTCAGTCAAATGCTGTAATTGGGGAAGCGTAATGACTGAATGTTTTTTGTTGATAAATAATTACCAACTGAAAAGAGTATAACATAAATCAATATATTAGTCAACCGTTATTTTAATAAATTAAACTGTTTCTTGATTATAATTTAAACTATTAGTTGATAAAATACAATTAGTATTTTATCTCAGAGGGCGATAAATTGTCCGCAAAGTGCATAGGCTTGCCGCAGAGTGTCGACAAATTGTCTGGAACGTGCAAAATGTTATTTTAATATTTTTAATTTTTTAGCTATAATAAATAAACAGTCAAGCCTATTTTTAATATACGGCTTGCCTGTGCACTTTTTGTGAAAATAAACTCTACCGTACCCATGTACGCTGACGAGTTCATTTTCGCAAAATCCAAACTAATTTCTCGACCTCTGCCTATGCACTTTTTGTGAAAATAAACTCTACCGTACCCACGTACGCCGACGAGTCCATTTTCGCAAAATCCGAACTGATTTCTCGACCTCTGTCAGCGTATGGCACGCTAAGATAAAATACAGTATTTTATCTGGAGTGGTAATATGAATAAGAAATTGTTTGAGGATATAGGAAAGAGAGTTAAAAAGAGAAGAATTGAGCTTGGGTATACGCAGGAGTATTTGGCTGAAAAAATGGACGTCAGTATACAGATGATTTCAGGAACGGAATCCGGCAAGAAAGCTTTAAAACTTGAAAACTTTATAAAATTTTGTGAAATTCTCGAAACTACTCCCGACTATTTGATAAAAGGACGTGATCCTGCATCAATATTGATTGAAGAAATGGAACAGTTGACAGATACACAGATTGAAAGAATAAATGCGGTGATAAAGCAGTGTATCGAGATGTGCAAAGAACAAAATGAGCAATAGGAGATAATTGCAATCAGAATATTAAATTCAATTTACATTATATACAAAACTATTGACATATATCGAGTATAAGATTTATAATTTTTACAGAGAATAAGGGGTAAAAAGGGGAAAATTATGGAGTTTATACTGCCTGACAGCGTTATGAATATTTTAAGTCGCCTGGAAACAGACGGCTTTTCTGCGTTTGTGGCAGGCGGTGCGGTGCGTGATACGATTATGGGCAAAACTCCGCATGATTACGACATTGCAACGAGTGCAAGACCTGAAGAAGTGAAAAAACTTTTCCGCCGTACGATTGATACGGGTATAAAGCACGGTACGATTACGGTTGTTCACAACAAGACAGGTTATGAAGTTACCACGTTCAGAACTGACGGTGAATACAGTGACGGCAGACATCCGCAGAGTGTATGTTTTGTCGATGATGCAAGGGAAGATTGTGCAAGACGCGATTTTACCATAAATGCGATGATGTATTTGCCGAAAACGGGTATAATTGATTATTTCGGCGGTCAGCATGATATTGAAAATAAGATAATCAGATGTGTAGGTAATCCCGAAAAACGATTTAAAGAGGACGCACTTAGAATGTTAAGAGCGATACGTTTCAGTGCGGTGCTTTCGTTCAGAATTGAGGACGAAACATGGAAAGCAATAAAAAAATGTGCGGTGCTTATAAAAAAAGTCAGTCATGAAAGAATTTTGGAGGAAGTGAATAAAATGCTTCTTTCAGAAAATCCCGACTATATTCGGAAATTGCACGAGTGCGGACTGCTGCAATATATAATGCCGGAACTTGAAAGATGTTTCGGTGAACCGCAGAGAAACAAGTATCATATTTATGATGTCGGTGAACATATTATGCACACCGTTAAGTGTACGCCGAATGATTTGGTATTGAGATGGGCGGCACTTATGCACGATATTGGCAAGCCGTGTTGTTCGAGTACGGACCAAAACGGTATAATTCATTTTTACGGACATCACAGAGAAAGCTGTAAAATTGCGGTTGACCTTATGCACAGATTGCGTATGGATAACGACACAATTCGTGAAGTTTCGATACTTGTTGAAAATCATGATGTAAGAGTTGAGCCGTCGTTGCCTGCTGTTAAGCGAATGATGGCAAGAACGGGTGAGGTGCTTTTTGAAAAACTTTTGATACTGCAAACGGCGGACAATATGGCGAAAAATCTTGAGCATTTCCCCGAAAAGAAAAACAGAATAGACGCGTCAATGCAGATTTATAAGCAGATTTTGGCTGAAAGACAGCCGTATCTTGTTTCGCATCTTGCGGTAAACGGCAAGGACCTTATACGTCTTGGCTACCGCCCCGGCAGAGAAATCGGCGATGTGCTGAGAAAGTTGATAGACGAGGTTATCATAGATGCGAACCTTAACAACAGAGATTATCTTTTAAAAGAAGCAAGAATATTAAAGAAAAGCAATTCAAAAAACGGCTCACAAAGGTGAGCCGTTCAGCGTGTAGACAAAAGTGTCTACACGCTGGCAGAGGTCGAGAAATCAGTTCGGATTTTGCGAAAATGAACTTGTCGGCGTACGGTTGTACGCTAGAGTTTATTTTCACAAAAAGTGCACAGGCAAGCCGTATATCGAAGATAGGCTTGCCTGTTGCTTTTTATAGCTATAAATTAAACTTTAAAATATAAAAATATAATATATTGCACGTTCCGGACAATTTGTCGACAGTCTGAACGGCTCACAAAGGTGAGCCGTTTTCTGTATTCTCTTGTAAAAGTTCGGTATAGTATTTTTCAAGTTCGGGATATTCCAAAAGTCCTTTGCGTCCTTCTGTCGTTATACCGTAGACTCCTTTTTTGACGTTATAAAACCAACCGTAAACATTCATTCTTAGAATATTATACGCACGGTCAATACCGCTGATTTCCTTTATGCGTTTCGGCGACAAATCGCCGTACATATCAAGGATACACGCGATATGTATACATTGTTCGGTGTAAGCGGTTATGATTTTGGTGTTCGTCACACCGCCTGTGTTTGTGTCAATCGTTCTGCCGTTGATTTCTGTGAGAATTTCACGCCTTTTTCGATAGTCGCGTGTTGTCGGTTTAAATTCGGTCGGCTCAAATACGATTTCCGCAAATGAATGACTGCCGCGAACTGAAACGAATATAAGTCCGAGTTCAAGTTTTTTTATCACCGCAAATGTGTTGCGGAATTTTTTCAGTGAATATTTTTTCGGCTTGGGTACGGCGATATATACGTCTGCACCTGTTTTGAGCCTTTTCAGACCTTGTGCCAAAAGTGTTACGGATAAATTTTTCTTTAACTCTATAATAATAAATTCGTCGTCTTTCGTTGCGGTAACGTCACAGTCACGCACCTCTGCATTGACTTTGTATCCGCGTTTTACGAATAAATCACGTACAGGAGGAAAAAGTTCTTTTTCCGTCATATTTCTTTAAGTTCTCCCGGTTTGATTTCGTAATGTTGACCGTCAACTTCAATCCATACAGATATTGCGTTAGGATTGTAAACTCTGTCTCCCTTAGCGGTGTATTTAAGATTTTTTGCGGCATTCATATAGTCAACGATTTCAATATTTGTAGCGTACCATATATCGTCACGTCCACCGATAAATTTACAGAAACCTTCGATTAAATCCCAGCTGTTGTCGCGGTCAAATTCATAACTGTGTCCCCAAACGTACATCATATAAAGATATTGTGTCTTATGTAGGTCGGCAAAACGTTCTGCATTCTGCATAAGGTTGTGACCGTGGTGACAGGTAGATTTCCATTCAAGAAAATTGTCGGGAAATGCAAAATCGTCCGTACTTCCGACAACACGACTGTATTCTATGCCGCAGGCAGGAAGAAGATTGATAATATCCTTGCTGTATGAGCCGTTAGGGTAGCTAAGACCTCTTACGGGATAGCCGACTGCGTCCTCAAGTGCTTTTCTGTCCTCAATTACTTGCTGAACAACTTGGTCAAGCGGACAACGTTCAATAGTTGGGTGAGTGCTTGTATGGCACGATACTTCGTGACCTTTGTAAAGTTCCTTGACTTCCGAAAGCTGTATTCTGTCCTCATCAACAGGCATAATACCTGTGTTAAGGTGGAATGTACCCTTGATACCGTATTTGTTGAAAATCTCGATAAGCTTTCTGTCGAAAATCTTACCGTCATCGTAACTCATTGTAAGTACCTTGTGTTTTCCTTGCGGGAAACAAGTGTAAATTGTTTTGAAAGGTCTTTTGTTTTCCATTTTTTATATCTCCTTTTTGTGTTTTAATGTAATGACCGTTATTTCAGGTCGGTTAAACAATCTCGGCAAAAGCATAGGGTTGCCTATACCTCTGTTTACAATCATATCGGTGTGCGGTGCGTGGTAATGCCCGGCAAAGTATTTCGGAAAGAACATTGACGATTTACTGCCCCAGCTTGATTTAGGTGCAACGACACCTCTGCCTTTCGGTATTCTGAATTGCCCGCCGTGCATATGACCTGCAAGAATTAGGTTGAAACCGCGGTATTTTAATCTGTCGAATAAATTCGCACGGTGAAAAAGCAGTATGTCATATCCGTTGTAACGTGGCAGTTTCGCAAGTGAATTTTCGATATTTTCGGCGATTTTGACACTGTTTAAAGCAAACGGATCGTCAATTCCCGAAAGTGAAATTTCGCTTTCGTTACGCTTTAAAATGACACGCTCGTCATGCAATGTTTTAACGCCGACTTCGGTAAGTTCTCGCTCAAATTCATCGTAGTCACTTCGCCATAAATCGTGATTGCCCGTTACCGCATAAACGGGTGCAATGTCGATAAGATGTTTGCATAGACGTACTCCGGGTGTGTATGAGCCTGTGTCGTGAACAAGGTCACCTGTCGAAACTATAATGTCGGGCGATTCGTGTTCGATTTCCTCAATCAGCCCCGGTACGCTGTCTGCATGGTAATCTGAAATTTGTAAAATTTTATATCCGTCAAATCCTTCGGGGATTTTCGGTGACGATATATCGTAATGTGTAACTTCAATTCTGTTGTCCAAACCTTTGACGGCAAATAATATTCCGCCCGTAAGCGCTGCTGTTTTTAAAAGCTTTTTCACAATAATCTGTCCTTTCAGATATTTATGGGTTTATTATACCACTATTTTTTAATAAAAACCACATATTTTATTGAAAAAATTAAAATAAGATGATATAATAAATGTATATGTATTTAGGAGGAATTTAACGTGGTTAAGCATATAGTAATGTGGAGAATGGCAGAGAGTGAAGACAAAGAGCAGAGAGCAAAGGATATAAAGGAAAATCTTGAGGCTTTAAAGGGTAAAATAGATGTTTTGGTAAACATTGAAGTCGGACTTAATTTCAACGATACAGACGCCGCGTCAGATGTAGTACTTGTATCGGAGTTTGAAACAAAAGAGGATTTAAACACTTACCAAAATCACCCTGAACACAAAGCTGTCGGTGCAACGTATGTGCGTCCGTATGTAGCGGAAAGACGTGTTTGCGATTATGAATTTTAAGTTGTAATTACAATTTAAATGTGATATAATTAACTTTACTTTTGAAGTATAGGAGAAATGTAAATGGCAAAGCTTATAACTAAGGAGCAGATGGCGGAGCAAGAAAGCTATATAATGAAACTCAAAGAAGAAAATATGCGTTATGCTGCTCAAAACGGACACGCAAAATTAGCGCTTACCGAAACATACGGTTGTCAGCAGAATGAAAACGACACCGAACGTATAAGAGGTATGCTAAGACAGGCGGGGTTTGATTTTACGGACGACAGCAACAAAGCTGATGTTGTTATATATAATACTTGTGCGGTGCGTGAAAATGCGGAGCAAAAGGTTTTCGGCAGACTCGGTATTTTAAAGCACATCAAAGAAGAAAGAAAAGATATGGTTATCGGTGTATGCGGTTGTATGGTACAACAGGAGCATATTACCGAGAAAATCAAAAAAGTACACGAACATGTTGACCTTGTTTTCGGAACACACGCACTTTACAAAATGCCGGAGCTTTTATACAGAGCAATTCACGAAAAGAAAACAGTTGTCGATATTGACAGCAGTGACGGTGCAATCGCAGAGGATATTCCTATTATGCGTGACGATGATAAAAAAGCATGGGTATCTGTAATGTACGGCTGCAACAATTTCTGCTCATACTGTATTGTACCGTATGTACGCGGACGTGAAAGAAGCCGTACACCTGAGGCGGTTATAGCTGAAGTTAAGGAACTTGTGGCAAGAGGTTGCAGTGAAATTGCACTTTTAGGACAGAATGTAAATTCATACGGCAAAGACCTTGACACAGATGTTGACTTTGCAGACCTTATTCGTATGGTAAATGACATTGAGGGCGTTGAACGTATCAGATTTATGACATCACACCCAAAGGATTTGAGCGATAAACTTATTGATGCGATTGCGGAATGTGACAAGGTTTGTAAACAACTTCATCTTCCTGTTCAAGCAGGTTCAAACAAGATTTTGAAAGAAATGAACAGAAAGTACACAAAAGAAGATTATCTTGCAAAGATTGAAAAGGTTAAAAAGAGAATACCGAACATTTCTCTTTCAACCGATATTATAGTCGGTTTTCCAACGGAAACAAAGGAAGATTTTGAGGAAACACTTGACGTACTTCGTAAGGTTGAGTATGATAACATATTCTCATTTATATATTCAAGACGTGAGGGAACTCCTGCGGCAAAGCTTGATTTTGTACTTACAGACGAAGAAATACACGAGAATTTCAACAAGCTTTTGGAAGTACAGAATGAAATTTCAAAACGCAAAAATGAGGCGTATGTAGGACGGGTTGAAAAGGTGCTTGTCGACGGTGTAAGCAAGAATGACGAAACAACACTTTCGGGCCGTTGTGACAGTTCAAAGATAGTAAACTTTAAGGGCGATAAATCGCTTATAGGAAAATATATAGACGTAAGAATTACCGAGGCACACACATGGAGCCTTAACGGTGAGATTGCAGAATAAGAAAGGAATTTAATAATATGAACGAAATAATCGAAAAGACAAGAGAACTTGGAGAACTTATCCAAAATTCAGAAGAAATGAAAAATGCAAAGAATGCCGAGATTTTACAAGAAAATGATGACGAGGCACAGGCACTTTTAAAGGAATTCAACTTGCAGAGAATGAACCTTGCACGCGATATGCAAAACAACAAGATTTCGCGTGAAGAAGCTATACAGAAGAATAATGAAGCATTTGAAGAAATGCTTGAAAAATCGGAATCAATAAAGAAGTACATTGATGCAAAGAAAGAATTTGACGCAATGGTTAATCAAGTTAATCAAATGCTGAATTTCTACATCACAGGACAAGATCCAAACTGTACGCATGATTGCAGCACTTGCGGCGGCTGTCACTAATTTATACACAAATCTAAAGACAAGGAGATAAAGCGGAATGGCAAAAGAGCAGATGACGCCGATGATGACTCAATATCTGAAAACAAAGGAGGAATACGAGGACTGTATATTATTTTACAGATTGGGTGATTTCTATGAAATGTTTTTTGATGATGCCATAAAAGCTTCAAAGGAGCTTGAAATAACGCTTACAGGTAAAGACTGCGGACTTTCGGAACGCGCACCAATGTGTGGCGTTCCTTTTCACAGTGCGTCGGTTTATATTGCAAAGCTGATTGAAAAGGGGTATAAGGTTGCTATATGCGAACAGGTTGAGGACCCTAAAACCGCTAAAGGTATTGTAAAACGTGAGGTTATTCGTGTAGTGACGCCGGGTACGGTTGTTGATGAGGAGTTGCTTGACGAAAAGAATAATAATTATCTTGCGGTTATATACAGTCAGCGTGACAAATACGGATTTGCGGTTTCGGATATTTCAACGGGTGAGATTTATACAACCGAAATTAGCGGAGCGGACGAGGCACTAAACGAAATAGCGAGATATGAGCCGAAAGAAATACTCTTAAATTCGGACGCGGCGGAAAAATTATCTGCACAGGTTGAGTTGAGATTTCATATAACTCCCGACGAATGTACGGACGATTTCTTTGAAAATTCGGAATTTGAAAAGAATATCCTGCAGCAGTTCGGTAAAAATTCCTTGTCGGAAATAGCACTTGACACAAAACCTTATGCGGTTCGTGCGGTCGGTGCTATGATTGCGTATTTGGAACATACGCAAAAAACAAGTCTTACATATTTAAACACGATTAATACATACGAAGTTAATCAGTATATGGATATTGACGTGAATACAAGACGTAACCTTGAAATAACCGAAACAATGCGTGACAAGGTTAAAAGAGGTTCGCTTTTGTGGGTGCTTGACAATACAGAAACGTCAATGGGTGCAAGACTTTTAAAACAGTGGATTGAAAAGCCGCTTATCAATCCTATTGAGATAAACAAGAGATTGTATTCGGTAAAGGAGCTTACGGAGAATATAATGCTCCGCGACGACCTTTCGGCAGTGCTTTCCGGAACGTATGATATATCAAGAATAATCAGCCGTATTTCGCTTGGCACTGTTACACCGAAAGATTTAATTGCACTTAAAATGACGCTTTTACAGTTACCTGAACTTGAGTACACTTTAAGCAACGTCAAGTCACCGATGCTTGGTGATATGCGTAAAAATTTTGATTTGCTTGAAGATGTGTGCGATTTGCTTGAAAGAGCGATAAATGACGAACCGCCGGCACTTTTGCGTGACGGCAATGTTATAAAAGAGGGCTTTAATGAGGAAATCGACAATTTGCGTATTGCAATGCGTGACGGTAAAAAGTGGCTTGCGGCACTTGAAAATGAAGAACGTGAATCAACGGGCATAAGCAAGCTGAAAGTCGGCTATAACAAGGTTTTCGGTTACTATATAGAGATTACAAAATCGGCGATAAAAGACGTACCCGATTATTATATAAGAAAGCAAACGCTTGCAAACTGTGAAAGATACATTACTCCGAAACTAAAGGAAATCGAAAACACAATTCTCGGTGCATCGGAAAAAATCGTGACGCTTGAAAGCTATGTTTTTGAACAGGTCAGAACAAGCGTGAGTGAGGAAATCGAGCGTTTGAAAAATGCGGCACATATTATCGCAACGACTGACGTACTTTTGTCGCTGGCACAGACTGCATACAAAAACAACTTTACCATGCCCGAAATATCGGATAACGGCAAAATCGAAATTACGGACGGACGACACCCTGTTGTTGAGAAAATGTCAAAAAATTCGATGTTTGTACCGAATGACACTCTTTTGAATAACGATGACGACCGAATGATTATTATAACAGGTCCGAATATGGCAGGTAAGTCAACGTATATGCGACAGGTTGCACTTATAACTCTTATGGCACAAATCGGAAGTTTTGTTCCTGCAAAGTCGGCTAAAATCGGTATTGTGGACAAGATTTTTACAAGAGTCGGTGCGTCTGACGATATTTCGTCGGGACAGAGTACGTTTATGCTTGAAATGACGGAAGTAAGTCACATTTTGAAGAATGCAACGTCAAAATCGCTTATTATTCTTGATGAAATCGGACGCGGTACAAGCACATTTGACGGATTGTCGATAGCTTGGGCGGTTGTTGAGTACATACAAAATAAGCACAAAATCGGCGCAAAGACGCTTTTTGCAACGCACTATCATGAGCTTACCGAACTTGAGGAAGAACTTGACGGTGTTAAAAATTACAGAATTGCCGTAAAAAAACGTGGTGACGATATTACGTTTTTGCGTAAAATCGTCAGAGGCGGAGCGGACGACAGTTACGGTATTGAAGTTGCGGCACTTGCAGGTGTTCCGAAAGAGGTAATCAACGGTGCAAAGAAGATTTTGAAAAAGATTGAGAATGATGAAATCGTTGTAGAACATACGGCGAAAAAACACGAGGATACAACGAATCAAATCGGTTTCGGTGACAGTATAGCAAACGAAATTGCAGACGAACTTAAAAATATGGATGTCACAACGTACACGCCGATTGAGGCGATGAACAAGCTTTACGAATTGGCAAACAGAGCGAAGGAAATATAAATGCTTGTGGCTGTTATCGAACACAAGTATTAGCGGTTGAAAGGATTTAAGATGGGAAAAATTCATGTACTGAGCAGTGAAGTTTCAAATAAAATAGCGGCGGGCGAAGTTGTTGAACGTCCGTCAAGCGTTATAAAGGAACTTGTTGAAAACAGCATAGATGCCGGTGCAACTCTGATAAGCGTGGAGATAAAAAAAGGCGGAAGCATATATATGCGCGTCAGCGACAACGGCAGCGGTATGTCGGAGGAGGATGCGAAAATATGCTTTTTACGCCATGCGACAAGTAAGGTGCAGACGAGCAGTGACCTTGACGCAATTTATACGCTTGGTTTCAGAGGTGAGGCACTTTCAAGTATAGGTGCTGTTGCCGAAGTTGAACTTTTTACAAAGCGACACGAGGATGAAACAGGCGTATGTGTAACGTGCAAAGGCGGAGAAATACTTTCTTCTGACGAGGCAGGTATTCCCGACGGTACATCGATACTTGTCGAAAATCTGTTTTTCAACACACCTGCAAGACGTAAATTCTTGAAAAAAGACGCAACTGAGGCAGGATACATAACGGACATAATGACGAGATTTATATTCGCACATCCCGAAATATCCTTTAAACTTATAATAGACAACAAAGAAAAATTGTTTTCACCGGGCGATAATTCACTTGAAAATTCGGTTTATACAGTTTACGGCAGAGATTATGCAAAGGGTACAATTCCCGTAGAATACGAATCGGACGGTATTAAAATTACAGGTCTTATCGGCAAGGGAACGCTTGCACGGCCTAAGCGAAATTATCAGAGCTTTTTTGTAAACAGAAGATACATAACAAGCAGAACAATAATCGCCGCACTTGAAAATGCCTATAAAAATCAGATTATGATAGGCAAATTCCCTATGGCGATACTTAATATAGAAATCAATCCGTCACTTATTGACATTAACGTTCACCCGACAAAACTTGAAGTGAAGTTTTCGGATGAAAAGGCGGTTTATAATGCGGTGTATTACGGTGTGAAAAACGCACTTTACGAAATACCGAATGTACCGAAAATCGAACGTACTTCGGAAGAATTTAAACGTGATACGCCAAAGGGACAGTTAAATCTGAGCGACTTTGCGGTCGCACTTCCAAAGACAATGACAAAACGTCCCGAAACAACCGCATATAATCCACGAGAAAATCATTTTCTGAAAAACAGTGGGGACACTAAAAATGATTTGGTTAGTGACAGTAAAACGGATAAAGTCGGGGACACTAAAACACAAAATGATTTTGTATCACTAAAACCCAATTTTATAAAACCAAGACAATCCGAAATTCCTTATACAAGAACTGTATCGCTTGAAACTCCGAAAGCGGAAACAAACGGAATACTTCCTAAAAAGGACGCGGTTAAAGCGGAAGAAGCCACAGTTGAAGAAATAAAGAATGAGGAAAGACCTGTTACTGAAACAGTAGGGGTTGAAACCGTTAAGGAAGAAAAACCGACGGAGCAAAATGTTGAAACCGAAGTTCCGAAACGCGAAGAAACTGTTTTTGCAGATGAATATTTTGAAATAGTCGGTCAGGTTTTTGATTCGTACATCATAGCCGAAAAGGGCGACGAAATGATGATTATAGACCAGCACGCGGCACACGAACGTTTGAAATATGAAGAATTGAAGAAAGATATTGCGTCAAAACAAGTTGTGTCACAAATGCTTATCGAACCTGTTATAGTAAATCTTACCGGCAGTGAGATGACTGCGTATCGTGACAATAAACAACTTTTTGATGATATAGGCTTTGAGTCGGAAGAATTCGGCGACGACGCGGTTATTGTACGAAGTGTTCCGGGTGAAGTTGAACTCGGTGAGGTTGAACCGCTTGTGCTTGAACTTGTCGCACAAGGCGAGGAAATGAGGAAAGAACTTATAACGGAAAAGAACGAAAGACTTTTATATACGATTGCGTGTAAATCGGCGGTTAAAGCGAATATGCGTATGAGTAAAATAGAAATGGAAACGCTTGTGAGAAATGTGTTAAGGCTTAAAAATATTAATACTTGCCCTCACGGCAGACCTATCATAGTAACAATGAGCAAAAAGGAACTTGAAAAGGAGTTTAAGAGAATTGTCTAAGATACCTCTTATTGTTGTTGTCGGACCGACCGCATCGGGAAAAACGGCACTTGCGATTGATATTGCAAATTATGGCGGCGGTGAAATCGTCAGTGCCGACAGTATGCAGATTTATAAATATATGGATATAGGCTCGGCAAAACCGACTGCGGAAGAAATGAGTCAAGCCGTTCATCATCTTATCGGTTTTCTTGAACCTGATGATGAGTTCAGTGTTGCGGATTATACCGAGCTTGCACATAAGACTATCGCCGATATTACCAGCCGCGGCAAAATTGCCGTAATGGCAGGCGGTACTGGACTTTATATAAATTCTGTTGTAAATGACGTTACATTCGGTGAGATTGACACTGATTACGAACTTCGTGAAAAACTGCAAAAGACGGCAGAGGAAAAAGGCAGTGAATATTTGCTTGAAATGCTTGCGGAATTTGATAAGGAGTCGGCTGAAAGACTGCACCCTAATAACGTCAGACGTATTATTCGTGCGATAGAGTTTTATAAAACGACAGGCAAACCGATTTCTAAACACCAAGAGGAAACAAAGCGAGTTGAAAGCCGATATAATCCGCTTATGATTTGTATTGATTGGGATAGGGACGTACTGTATGACAGAATAAACAGACGTGTCGATATTATGATAAAAAGCGGACTTTTGGAGGAAGTTAAAGGTCTTATGGATATGGGCTATACGAAGGAATTAAATTCAATGAAGGGTATAGGCTATAAAGAAATTATGGACTATTATGACGGTAAAATGAGCCTTGAAGATGCCGTAGAACTCATAAAGCAAAGCTCCCGCCGTTATGCCAAACGTCAGCTTACATGGTTCAGACGTGACGATAGGATACATTATGTAAGCAGTAAAAATCCTTTTGAAGAATCGAAAAAGTTAATTGATGAATTTTTGAAATAGATAGGTAAAATAAGTAATTTAAAAGAGGTGCGATTGCACCTCTTTTTGTGTTTTATCTTCTGTATCTTGAATTTGAACCTTTTGTTTCGCGGTCAATTCTTTCTGTTCTTGACGCGTTTCTGTTTGGGGTGCGTGTACCTGTTTCATTTTCCGATGATGAACGCTGTCTGTTTTTCTTTAACTGCTGAATACGTCTTTGTCTTTCACGTTTCTTCTTTTGATATCTTGCGTACATAATAAGAAGTATAAGAAGTATTGCCGGAATGAAGAAGAACGGACTTGTTATAACCTTTAACACAAGGTGGAATACGTGAAGAATATTATTTCTTTCAACATCATTTGTTGCGATAAGGTTAGCCGAACCGACTTCAATACCTTTATATGAATATGTCACTGTACCAAGTACGTCACCTTTTGTAATAGGTGCCTCTAATTTTTCGGGCATATCGATATTTGTTGTTATTTGCTCTGCATTGCCTTCACCGCTCGGAATAAGTGCTGACACGTCGTTTTCGACAGTTACAGCAACACGCATATCCTGTTTTGCCTCATAAACCTTTGAATCGGAAACTATATCTCCGACTGCCGCAAGCGGTTGATGTGTGTAATTATCAAAACCAAAATTGAACAAAGCCTTTGAATCAATATATGAATAAGCCTGTTCCTTTGTATCTACGTTTTTACAATTCATAACGATTGCAAGAAATTCGGTATCGTTATATGAAGCGGCTGATACAAGACAGTATCCGGCTTGTGAGGTGTGACCTGTTTTAATACCTATTGCCGGTGGGTAATAGTAGTAAGTCGAACGTGATGTTCCGAGGAACAGGTTTGTATTTACAAGAATACGCTCTGATGCATACTTATTTGTTGCCGGAATTTTGTATATAGGCATTTTTACAATTTCACGGAATTGATCGTTTTTCATTGCGTACTTTGAAAGTATTGCAAGGTCGCGAGCCGTTGTATAGTGGTTATCGTCATGTGAACCGCAAGGATTTACGAAGTGTGTGCCTGTCATTCCTAATTCCTGTGCCTTTTGATTCATCAAATCGACAAATGCGTCCAGTGAGCCTGCAATGTGAATTGCAATAACATTTGCCGCATCATTGGCACTGTATACAAGCATACCTTTTACAAGTTGGTCTAAAGTAAGTTCCTCGCCGGTAAGTATACCCATATGAGAATCTTCAAGAGTTATTGATTTCAGCGCGTCATATGTGGCGGTTACCGTATCGTCCATATTACCCATTTCAAGTGCAAGTATAGCTGTCATAATCTTTGTTGTACTTGCCGGGTAAACTCTTTCATCAAGGTTTTTGCTGTATAAAACTCGTCCCGACGCCATATCCATAAGAAGTGCGGACTGTGCATACTGCACGTTCGGAGGCGTAAGTGACGGATCTTCCATAGTTACGCCGTCCGGAAGTGAATTTGCGTTTTGCGATGTTGTATCTGTATCGCTTTGCGAAGTTGTATCAGATGTGCTTGATGTATCCGATGAAGTATCTGACGGTGTTTCGGTTGCGGATGTCGTTTCCGTATCGCTTGATGTATCTGTGCTTTCGGTTGCCTTTGGTGTTGATTTTACATCATTGCCGTCGGAAGTTACTGTTCTGGTTGTTCCGTCAGGTGAAGTCACGGTTGAAGTTGTGTTATCAGCAGTCGGCTCCGGAGTCGGTGCCGCAAAAGAAAATGATAGCGGCATAACCGTTATAAATGCCGCAAGCAGTAAAGAAATTAACCTTTTCTTTTTCATTATAGTATCATTGCCTCCATAAATCTATATTCTAATTTTAATACATTATATCTCAATTTACTATTATATCGAAATTCTAATTATATTGCAATAAAATTTTTTTTAAATTCATAAAAAAAGATGAAAAAATGAAAAATTTATGTTATACTATTAATATAACACATTTTCAGAGGTAGCAAAATGTTAGTTTTGAATAAAAAAACAAAAATATTCTTATACATAATCATTTTTGTATTGTTGGTTTTGGGCGGATTTGCCGTTGAACACTTTGAAAAAGACGCTTTTGTTATGGAAACCGTGGCAACGGAGGATTATATTCCGTATGAATCGGACACGAAAGAAGTCACCGACGGGAAAATCAATATCAATTCCGCAGATACAGAACAGCTTGTAAAGCTGAAAGGTATCGGAGAGAAAATGTCTGAAAGAATTATCAAATACAGACAGGAAAACGGTCCTTTTATGTCAATAGAGGAGATAATGAAGGTGTCGGGAATAAGTGAGAAGAAATTTGAGGATATTAAGGAATATATTTCGGTAGAATAAATCTGTTTTTTAATTAATATAAATATTACAGTGAGTTGAAAGGATGGGACAGATGAAAATATTAGTGGTAGATGACGAAAAACTTTTGGTGAAAGGTATAAAGTTTAACCTTGAGCAAGACGGTTATGCGGTAGTGACTGCATTTGACGGTGAGGAGGCTATTCGTCTTGCGCATGATGAAAGTATAGACTTGATTTTGCTTGATTTGATGTTGCCGAAAGTGGACGGATTTACCGTATGCCGTACGATAAGAAGTTTTTCAAATGTACCTATAATTATGGTTACGGCGAAAAGTGAAGATATAGATAAGATACTCGGACTTGAATACGGTGCGGACGATTATATAACCAAGCCTTTTAATATTCGTGAGGTTACGGCAAGAATTAAGGCGATTTTGCGCAGAGTAAATCCTGCACCGAAAGGCGAAAGGGACAAGCTTATCATATCGGGCGATATAACTTTGGACTATAATTTCAGACGTGTTGTGATAAACGATAAGGTTATTGAACTTACAAGCAAGGAATTTGACCTTTTGGAACTGTTTATGAGAAATCCGGGTAAGGTTTATACAAGAGAAAATCTTTTGGATATAGCGTGGGGATTTGATTATCCGGGTGATGTACGAACGGTTGACGTTCATATAAGAAGGCTTAGAGAAAAAATTGAGAAAAATCCTGCCGAGCCTTCATATATAAAGACAAAGTGGGGAGTTGGTTACTATTATAAGAAGGATTAAGGAAAAGATTAAAAACATCACCAATTCAATGCGTTTTACGATGATTGCAACTTATCTTGCAATTATTGTTACAACGCTTGTTTTGATGAGTATTTATATAATCAGTCTGCTTAGCGAGAATCTGTACAGTACGGAAACGATAAATATGTTTGCAAAGGCGAATATTATATCTGAAACCATTGCGGACGTATGGGGAAGCGATACATCTGCAACTTCGGCTCAAAAGTTTTCGGATGTTGTTGAGCGAAGCCTTGCAGGTACGAATATAAGAGGTGTTGTGACAAATAAATCGTATTCGGTTTTGTATGACACGAACGAAGAATCACAGCTTATCGGCAAGGTTTTTATGCGTGACGTTTTAAAACGTGCGCTTGACGGCGAACAAGCCGATATTATAACGACAGGCGAAAACAATATGCGTCTTATAAGCGTTGCGGTGCCTGTAACATTCGGCGGTGAAATAATCGGAAGTGTGTATTTGGCAGAATCGATAAACACGATTGATGATACAGTCCGAACGACAAGGAACAGTCTTATAGTTTTCAGTACGCTTATTGTAATTCTTATCGGTATGCTTAGTTTGGGTATGAGCTATATTATAACGTCACCGATTGAAGAATTTATTGCCGTTGCAAAGGAAATTTCAAAGGGTAATTTCTCAAAGCATGTTGAAGTTAAAGGTCATAATGAGATCGCACAAATGGCACAAATGCTTAATTATATGTGTGACGAACTTGAACTTTTGGAAGAAAAAAGACGTAAGTTTGTTTCGGACGCGTCACACGAACTTAAAACCCCTATGGCTGGCATAAAACTTATATGCGACAGTCTTGTTGCGGCGGAAAATCCCGATCCGGCTATGGTAAAGGAATTCCTCGGCGATATGTCGGACGAGGTTGACAGACTTACAAGAATTGTCGAAAGACTGCTTGTGCTTACAAAACTTGACGCAGGCGGTAATTCGCTGAAACTTGAAGAAGTCGATATTAAGATGCTTATAAGTCAGGTTGTAAAAAAACTTACACCGATTGCGAATGCAAAGGATATTGTTATATATGTTGACAATCATCAGACAGAATTTAGCCCGATTTTACTTGACTATGACAAAATGTATGAGGCGATATACAATATCGCGGATAATGCGATTAAATATTCGCCGGAGGGCGGTTTTGTCCATATCGACCTTACGGCAGACAATGACTGTCTGACAATAAAAATTGAGGACAACGGTCCGGGAATACCGGAGGGCGAGCGTGACAGAATATTTGAACGTTTTTACAGACTTGACGATTCGAGAGCGAGAGATACCGGCGGAACGGGTCTTGGACTTGCTATCACAAAAGAGGCCGTACTTATGCATAACGGTACTATAGACGTTGCAAATGTGTCGGATATAGGCAGTGTATTCACAATACGTTTACCTTACAAGATTACTATTGGAGGACAGAATGAAAAGTAAAAAGGGAGTAATAGCTATCGTTGCGGTTGCGGTGCTGACAGTGGCGGCGGTTGTCGGAATACTTATAAAAAAAGATTACGGCAGTTATCGCTACAACAGTGAACTGTATTTCTTTAATGAAACGGCGACTTCGATAGTTATGGAAAATCGTGAAATTAAATATAAGGACGATAAGGAACTTGCGGAGTCTGTAATTGAGGCACTTATGAAAGGTCCCGACAACAGCCGTTATATGAAAATTATTGAAAAAAATACGAAGTTGCTGTCGCTTAACGACGTTGATTCCGGTAATATTGTTGTAAACTTTTCAGGTGAATTTTTGACAGGCGACAATACAAAAGATGTGCTTGCGGTTTATGCAGTTGTGAAATCGTTGTGTGCAATCAGCAGTGTTGACAGTGTTAAAGTAATTGTTGAGGGCAAGGATGTTGCAACGGCGGACGGCTCGATTATAGGGTATTTGCGAAATCAGGACATTAATCTGCCAACCGATACATATAACAGCGAAACGCGTGAAATTGCATTGTATTTTCCAAATAAAGACGGCAACAAGCTTGTTATGGAAACAAGAACGATTAAAGTCACCGACCAACAACCTTTGGCACAATATATTATAAATGAACTTATCAAAGGTCCCGAAAACAAGGAACTGTCAGTACCGCTCAGCAAGGATACCGTACTTTTGAGTGTGGAAACTTCGGATAATATTTGTTTTGTAAATTTCAAAGCTAATTTTACCGATAAAAATTCGGGTACTGCGGAAAAAGAGAAAATGACGATATATTCAATCGTTGATTCGCTTACCGAACTTGACAGCATTCAGCGTGTTCAATTCCTTATGGACGGTAAAAAAGTTGATAATTTCGGTAATATCAATATCGGAAGTATGTTCGGACGTGACGGAAGTATAATTGCCGAATAAATTTAGAATATGCAGTTGACAGTTTGGTAATAATATGATATTATACAATCAATAAAGGGGAGTAGCTTGCGCATTTTATATGCGTAATATGATGTCGTCAATACACGTTCGGAAGAACCGTATCATATTCTACGAAGCAAGACTTTTATTGCAGATAATTTTTTGTGCTGCAATAAAAAGTCTTGCTTTTTTGTTTGCGGCATAAGTGAGAAGATGGAGGAATTGATTATGAACCCATATCAAATGAAAAAAGAAGATGTGCTTAAAATGCTCGGGACTGATGAAAATGGTCTTACGCAAAATCAAGCAAAGGAAAATCAGAAAAAGTACGGCAAAAACGAACTTGCGGAGGGTAAAAAGAAAAATCCGTTTATATTGTTTTTGGAGCAGTACAAGGATTTTCTTGTTATAATTCTTATTATTGCGGCGATTATATCCGGTGTGCTCGGCGATATAGAAAGTGCGATCGTAATATTTGTAGTTATAACGATAAATGCGATTTTGGGTACTGTACAGCATATCAAAGCGGAACAGTCGCTTGACAGTCTTAAAGAAATGTCTGCACCGACTGCAAAGGTTATCCGTGACGGTGAAATAAAAGTCGTTGAGGGAAAAGATGTGACAGTAGGCGATGTTGTGGTCATTGAAGCAGGTGATTACGTCTGTTCGGACGGACGTATAATTGAAAATGCGTCCTTGAAGGTTGATGAAAGTGCGATGACCGGCGAGAGTGAGCCTGTCGAAAAACAGGAAACCGTACTTGACGGCGAAAAACCGCTCGGTGACAGAGTGAATATGCTGTATTCGGGAAGTTTTGCGACTTACGGCAGAGCGAAAATGGTTGTAACGTCAGTCGGTATGGAAACCGAAATCGGCAAAATTGCGTCACTGTTAAAAAGTACGCAGGAAAAGAAAACGCCGTTGCAGGAAAGCCTTGATAATTTCGGTAAAAAGCTGTCGCTTATCATAATCGGAATATGCGTTATTGTTTTGGGTTTGGAACTGTTCCGCAGTGACGGTATAAATTTGACAGTGTTTACGGACGCATTTGTGTTTGCGGTTGCACTTGCCGTTGCGGCAATTCCGGAGGCTTTAAGCTCGATTGTTACGATAGTTTTGTCAGTCGGAACACAGAAACTTGCAAAAGAAAATGCGATTATACGAAAATTGCAGGCAGTTGAGGGATTGGGCAGTGTTTCTATAATTTGTTCGGACAAAACGGGTACGCTTACGCAAAATAAAATGACTGTTCAAAAAATTTATTTTGACGGTCAAATTATTGATAAGGACGATGAAATCAATGCACGTCAAGGTCAGCTTATAATAGACGGTGCATTGTGTAACGACTCCGTTCAAAAAGAAGGTCAGGAAATCGGTGATCCGACAGAAATTGCGCTTGTGAATTTTTCGGAAAAGCATGATTTGCCTGTTGAAAAAATGCGTGAAAAATATCAGCGTTTGGGTGAAATTCCTTTTGATTCAGACAGAAAATTGATGAGTACCGTTCATAAAATCGGCGACAATTATAAAATGCTGACAAAAGGTGCGGTTGACGTTTTGTCGGGCAGAATTGATGAAGTCAAAACTATGGACGGAAAAAGACCGTTTACTGCCGAAGATTTGGCAGAGTTAAAGAAAGTTAATACGGAATTTTCTCAAATGGGACTTCGTGTACTTGCTGTGTGCGAACGTGACGTTGATACAGTCGACATAAGCGTTGACGATGAAAAGGACTATATCTTGCTAGGACTTGTTGCAATGCAAGACCCGCCTAGAGAAGAAAGTGCAGAGGCAGTAAGAAAATGTAAAACCGCCGGAATACGTCCTATAATGATAACCGGCGACCACCTTGTGACCGCGTCGGCGATTGCAAGAAAAATCGGTATATTGGATGATAACGGCCGTGCGGTAGAGGGCAGAGAGATTGAAAATCTGTCAGATGAAGAACTTGATGAATTTGTTTCGGACGTGTCGGTTTATGCGCGAGTTTCGCCTGAACATAAAATAAGAATAGTCAGCGCATGGCAGAGAAAAGGCTACATCGTTTCAATGACCGGTGACGGAGTGAATGACGCACCGGCACTTAAACAGGCGGATATAGGTGTGGCAAT
Source organism: Hominilimicola fabiformis (assembly GCF_020687385.1). NCBI lineage: Bacteria > Bacillati > Bacillota > Clostridia > Eubacteriales > Oscillospiraceae > Hominilimicola > Hominilimicola fabiformis. Next base: position 33,681 of record NZ_JAJEQM010000015.1, on the reverse strand, counting down.
GGGTATAACGGGCAGTGAAGTGGCAAAAGACGCCGCGTCAATGGTGCTTACGGACGATAATTTTGCAACGATAGTCAAGGCAATCGAAAACGGACGTAATCTGTACAGAAATATTCAACGTGCAATTCAATTCTTGCTTTCGGGTAATACGGCAGGTATACTTGCGGTATTGTATGCGTCATTTATGGCGTTGCCTGTTCCGTTTAAAGCGGTGCATCTGTTGTTTATAAACTTGCTTACGGACAGTTTGCCTGCGATTGCGCTCGGTGTTGAACCGCACAGCAGTGATGTTATGAATGAAAAGCCGCGACCGAAAAATCAATCTATACTTACAAAAAAGGTACTTACAAATATATGTGTTGAGGGCATTGTGATAGGTGTTATGACTATGATTGCGTTTTATGTCGGATTTTTGAGGAATGCCGAAGTTGCAAGTACAATGGCTTTTTCAACGTTGTGTCTGTCAAGACTTGTACATGGCTTTAATTGTAAATCGGATAAACCTGTTTGGTTTACAAAAAAGATGTGGAACAATAAAAGTATGATAGGTGCGTTTTTTGTTGGATTTGTGCTTTTAAATGCCGTATTACTTGTACCTGCACTGCAAGGTATATTTGCGGTTGCACCGCTTACGATTGCGGAACTGTTGACGGTTTACGGATTGTCGCTCGGTACATTCGTGATTGTGCAAATTTTGAAAATGATCAGAAAATAAATTAAAAGAGGTGACAGTCTGAAAAGACCGTCACCTCTTGTTTAATTTTTGTTGTCATTTGAAGAAAGCCAAGCACCGATTACCATAAAAATTAATGCTATAAAATAAGTAGCCGTAGGAATTTGCTTGAATATAATCAATGACAGGATAGCGGCTATAAACGGAGAAATTGCGTAATAAGCACTTGTCCGTGCCGCACCGAGAAGCCTTTGAGCGTAGACATAAAAATATATACTCAATCCGTATGCGATAAATCCGACCAAAAGCACGGGGATCATGCTCCAAAGCACAGTTAAACGTTCACCTATGCACAAGCCTATAATTATCGAGCCTAAGCCTGAAAAAATACCTTTAAGTAAAACGATTTGAAGCGGGTCTTTTGAAGATAGTTTTCTTGTACAGTTGTTTTCAAATCCCCAACAGACAGCGGCAAGAAGTACGAACAGTGAGCCGTACGTAAATTGCAGACTTGATAAATCTTCAAATGATAAAATTCCGCATGAAACCGTTATAAACAATATACCGAACCACAATCGCGGACTGATTTTTTCTTTGAATATCATAAGTGCGATAATTGCCGTTGCGACAATTTCAAAATTGTTGAGCAGTGACGCATTGGCGGCGGTTGTCGCGTTCAATCCGAACATCAAGCAAATCGGTGCGGCTACGTCCAAAAGTATCATTGCCACAGTGTACGGCAATTCCGATTTTGTCAGTTTTAATTCGTTTGTTTCTGTTTTTCTGATTTTGCGGACGAGTGCAATTATAATCATTCCTATTCCTGCACCGACATAAAGAAAACCCGCCATTAAAGTCGGCGGAATGCAGTCGAGCAATATTTTTGAAAACGGAGCGTTGATGGCGTATAATGCCGCCGCAAGTATTGCAAATGCTATGCCCTTTTTCATATTTAAACCTCCAAAAACCATAGTACGGATATTGTATCACAAATTTTTGTGAAAATAAAGGTATTAAACCATTATTTTGGTCATAAAAAATTAACAATTTGTTTATAGACAATTACGGTTACATTTGATATAATGTAAACTGTAAATTAATCTGTTAAAAAGGAGTTGAGGTGTTTGAAGGTCAGGAAGAAGGCAGTATTATGTGCTATATTAGCCGGAATAATGTTGTCAACAGCTACACCCAGCTTAAAATTAACCGTTTTTGCCGATTCGGCAATAACAGAAACAGAGGCTTTGGATAAGGCAGTTGCTTTATATGAACATCTTACGGATAAAGAAGTCGAAATCCCACAGGGACTTGACGAAACGGGACTTGATACAAATTTAATAAAACCTATTGTGTTGGGATATATTAATTTTGAAGATACCGAAGAGGCAAAACAAGAGAAAAGTATAACAAAACAGGATTTTATGACAATCCTATACAAAACAATAATTACATACAACGACAGTTACACGATTTATGAAGATGAGGCAAACTCAATTCTGAATGAATGTTACGACAACGCATATATTGATGATGAAAACAGAATTGCATATGCGTTTATGATGAAACAAGGCATAATTACAGCAAAATTCGGTACAGAGCCGAACAAAGAGCTTACAAAAGAAGAATGTGAAACTCTTATCGACACTGTATATGATTATTTTGCACAGAATGTAATGGTGACAGTCGGCGGAAAAGAAATAAGAGTCGGTGCGAATGTCAGCACAATTCTTGATACGTTCGGTGAACCTAACAGAATTGACCAGACAGAATACGGATTTGAATGGTATGTTTATGATTCAAACTATTCGGAATTTTGTATGGTAGGTGTTGAGGCAGACAGAGTTTGTGCCTTGTACACAAACAGTTCAAGCTTTGATTTTAACGGGATGAAGTCGGGTGACGACTATTCAAAGACAGCGGATTATCTTGATAATCGTTGTTACAGATTTTATGCCGACTCGGAAGGACATCTTGATTCGATATTGTACAATCCGCGTTATCGCGGTGTTGATGACAGCACATCTGTAAAACGTTCAAAGTCGATGATTCTTCTTGATATGATAAACTCATACAGAAGTAAGCATAACAAGACTGTATATGTTGAAGATTCCGATATGAATGCGGCGGCATGGCTTTCGTCACTTGATTTTATGAATGAAAAGGAATATGAAAGTGATGTGATTACACAGTCGGGTTATGATGTGTTCTCTGTATATCGTCAGTTGCTTGAAAGCGATAACGATATTCTTGTACAGGACACACAATACACATCTCCTATCGGTTTGAATACAACAACAGACTTATCGGGTGGTATTCAGGCAAAAATAGTTACGGATACAACATCAATAGCCGTACCGGAAGAAAAGACAACTGTTGAAATACCGCAAAAGGATTACAGCGTAACACCTGTTGAGGAGGTTACAACACCGATACTCAATTCGCCGGTAACGGAAGATAATTATGAAGAAGGCGATGACGTTGTAATTGAGCTTGCTATGCAGGCGGCAACGGAATATCATATAGAAATGTTTGACGTTGAAAACGATGAATATGCGGTAAATGAGTATATCACTACCAATTCAACGGAAATTACATTGCCGTCTGAATTATTCAAAACAGGCAGAGATTACAGACTTATCGTAAGCTCAATCACAGATGACGGTGAAGCTTTGAGTGCCGATGAAGTGCTTATAAGCTACGGTACTGCATATGATACAGGCGTTAATATCGTTACTCCTTACAATAACGGCGTTACAGATGACGACTATGTGTCAATCGCATGGGAATCCGACAAGTATCACGATTTTTACGTCGATTTGTATGACTCGGACGGAAATCTTGTTGTGAGCAAGATTGTCGAAGACGAATATGAGGCACTTATTCAGGGTGTTGATCCGGGTAAGTATTTCTTATATATAACTGCGTTAAGACGTGGAAGTAAAGTTGAAAAGGCACAGGATTGCGTGACGTTTGAAGTAACTCAGGCAGAGCCTGTTATAAATGAAATTATTCTTGATAAGGATGATACATATTACTTTGTTTATGAGGACGAGGCTTTGGGACTTTTGTACTTCTACGATGAAGAATTGGTTGACGTTGATGAAGAGGACGAAAACGGCAACGTGCAGACAGTCACAAAGAAGAAAATCATTCAGAAACAAGTTAAAGCGACAAAGGGCTACAGACAACTTGCCAAGTACAGAAATAAAATGGAATACACAACGGGCGACCCTGTTATAAGAACGCATATGCTTACGGGCGATAATGAAAAGGGTAATGCGATAGTGAGCGAGGCTGAGAAGTATTTGGGCGTGCCGTATGTATGGGGCGGAACAACTCCGGACGGCTTTGACTGTAGCGGACTTGTTCAGTATGTATGTAATTCGCTTGGCATAAACGTAAATCGTGTTGCGGAAGACCAGTTTAAGAACGGTACTGCGGTGAATAAAGATGAACTTCAACCGGGTGATCTTGTATTCTTTGAACAAAACGGATACATTCACCATGTCGGTATTTATGCCGGTGACGGAATGATGATTCACGCACCGAGAACTGGTGATGTGGTAAAATATCAGTCTATGGAAACTGATTATTACCGCAGTCAGTACGCAGGAGCAAGAAGAGTTTACTAATGATACAGGGGGGATTGAAATGGCATCATCTGTAAAAGCTTGTACAAATTCGCGTTACAGAAAAACCAATATAGTGATTATTACAATATTGAGTTTGCTTTCGTGTTTTGCACTTGTAATGGTGATATATAATCTTATAAAGGGCAGTTATTTGTTTTCGATTGCGTGGTTTATCGCTACGATATTGGCGTCAACATATGTTCTTATAAGAATTAATACCGTCTTTGCAACATATATTTCAACAGACAGAATGAATTTGTTTATGAAAAATTGGAATAATGACTTTTTACCGTATGATTATGATAATAAAGTTAAAATTTTGAGTGAATTTATACCGGCGAAAACGAAAATTGTTGAGATACCTCTTAATGAAATAAGTAAGGTGCTTATCGGCACAAAAAATTTTATAAAGAGAAATGTTGCACCTGATTCTGATTTTGTGAAGAATATACGCGTGCTTGAAAAGTCGAAAGACTTTTATAAGAAGAAAACCATTTCGAGTATGGATATATTATATGTAGAAACTTTTGAAAAAGAGTGCTATTATATGCCGATTGTTAAGTTCGATACGAGAAATGTGACTAAAATTGTGCAAATGATTCAAAGGATTAATCCTGAATTGCTTATAAGAGTAAGCAGCAGGGAATACAGAACGCTTAGAATGGCGTCAAAATAATTAAGGGCGAGCCGTAAGGTTCGCTTTTTTGATGCTTAGTTGTTGAAAATGCACAAAATATAAATGCTAATTTAATTCAAAATCACGAAAAATAACATAAAACCAAAAAAGAATTGAAATTTTTGTTCTTATAGTTTATAATGTAAATATATGAATGTAACTTGTATGTGTGTCCGTATTTTATAGACACTCAAACAAAAAAACAAAAAATTTATTTTAGAAAAGGGGTAAAACAAAATGAAGAAATTCTCAAAACTATTTCTATCATGCGCAGCAGTAGCAGCAGTTACAGCTGCAGTCGCAACATCAGCTATGGCAGCTGGTATTTCAGCTACATATGCACCAGCAGATGCAACTCATGAAACAGCTACATTGACAATCGATGCAAGCGGTTACACAGCAGCTCAAAAGACTTTGCTTGTTCTTAAGCCTGGTAAAACACTTGAAACCGTTAAAGTTTCTGAAGGCGATGTTCTTCAAATCGACCAACAAGACGGCAATGACACTATAACAGTTGCTCTACCAAAGGACCTTGCAGACGGTAAATACACAGTTTACATGGGTGGCGACGGTCAGGTTTATTCAACAAACTTCAAAGTAGGTAACGCTTCATCAGTTCTTGTCGGTGACGTTAACCAAGACACAAAGATTAACCTTTCAGATGCTACAGGCGTTGTACAACACGCAATGAAGGTTAAAGCTATAACAGATGCAGATGCTCTTATCGCAGCTGATGCTAATGATGATAGCAAGATTAATCTTTTAGATGCTACTTGTATCGTAAAATATTCTGTTAAGATGACAGATGGTATCGGTAATGTAGGTCAATTAAAGTAATTAGTTTATCTTGTGTAAAAAATCAAATAAGATAAAAGGAGTAAATTAGAATGAAGAACAAAAAAATCATTTCTTTGATTTGTGCTTTGGCAATGATATTCACAATGTTCTCAGCTATTACAGTTAATGCTGCAGATGCAAAGGGAATTGATCTTAGTGCAGATATTTCAAAAGACAACAAAACAATAACAGTTAATGCAACAGCCGTAGGAACAGAAGGTGCTCTAAGCAACTTCACAATCGCAATGACAGTTCCAGAAGGTGTTACAACTGATAATGTAAAAGCAGAATCAGCATCAACACAATCACTAACAACAAATGTTGCAGACGGTATTTTGTATGTAGGATTCCTTGATATGTCAGGTAAGGGTGTAACATTTGCTGACAATAAGCTTGTTACAATTACAATTTCACTTCCAACAGCTCTTACAGATGATGTGACAATGACATTGACAGACGAAGCAGGTATCCAGGATAACAATGGTGCTATATATGTATCAGATGGTATGAAAGCCTCATCAGTAACAGTTATACCATCAGGCAAGCCGACACCAAAGCCAACATCACCTGCACGTCCAACAATAGCTCCTGTTCCTACAGTAAATCCAGACGTAACACCTGTTCCTACAGATGTTCCAGTAGTAGGCAAAGGTATTGGTCTTACATCATCAATCTCAAGTGATAACAAGACAATAACAGTTAATGCAACTGCATCAGGAACTGAAGGTGCTCTAAGCAACTTCACAATCGCAATGACAGTTCCGGAAGGTGTTACAACTGATAATGTAAAAGCAGAATCAGCATCAACACAATCACTAACAACAAATGTTGCAGACGGTATTTTGTATGTAGGATTCCTTGATATGTCAGGTAAGGGTGTAACATTTGCTGATAATAAGCTTGTTACAATTACAATTTCACTTCCAACAGCTTTGACAGCACCAGTTGCACTAACATTGACAGACGAAGCAGGTATCCAGGATAACAATGGTGCTGTATATGTATCAGATGGTATGACAGCTGCATCAACAGTAGTTACACCATCAACAGAACCTGTTCCTACAGTTAACCCTGTTAAGACAGTTGCATTGAAGAGCGTTGTATCAACTGGTTATGGTGATGCAATTAAGGCAGCTAAAGATGCAGGTAAGGACGTTTACCTAACAGTAGATGTTAAGAAGGGTGACCAGGATGCTGTATACGGTGAAGATTATGAAGCTGTATACAATGGTAAAACTCTAACAGAAGCTGAATACAAGAACCTAATTTCAGGTTACACAGATGCTGATATGGCAGACGTTATCAACGGTCTAACATACAATATCTACAATAGCTCTGTAAATAATGTTTCAACAACAGTTAATGCTATTGATGCTGAAGGTAATGCAGAACAAATTGTTGATCCTAAGGATAACACTCTAACACCTGCTAAGCCGACAGCTAAGCCATCTGAGCCATCAATCTCAGTTAAGGCTTCATCAACAACTGTTGAATTTGATAAGAAGTTCACTGTAACAGCTACAGTTAAGAACGCAAAAGACGGTGCTAAGGTTGCATTCACAACAGATGATGATGAAAAGTATGCAGTAATCTTCGGTACACCTACAGAAATCAATTCTAAGGGTGAAACAAAGGCTACTTACGTTGCAAATGATAAGCCTGGTACAGTTACAATCACAGCAACATACAAAGATACTGAAGGTAACGAAAAGTCAGCATCTGTAAAGGTTACAGTTAAGAAGGCTTCTACAACAACTGGTGGTAATGACGGTACAACTTCAGGTGGTGGCCCTGGCATAATCGCTCCTGGTAACACAGGTGCTGTAACAACACCTAACACAAATACTAACTACAAGCCAGACTTCCAGGATCTTGACTCAGTTGAATGGGCAAGAACAGCAATCAACGGACTTGCTATGAGAGGTATGATTAACGGTAGAGATCAATATACATTCGATCCTAATGCAAACATCACAAGAGCAGAATACTGCCAGATTCTAATGGGTGCTATCAACGCTCTTAACGCCAAAGGTGAATCAACATTCGCAGACGTTCCTTCAACAGCTTGGTACTACAATGCAGTATCAGTTGCAAGTCAACTTGGTATCGTTTCAGGCTACGGTGACGGTAACTTCGGTCCTAATGACCTAATCACAAGACAAGATATGGCTCTTATGACATATAAGACAGCTAAAATCATGAACAAGTCACTTGAACCTGTAAATGCTGAAATCACATTTGAGGATTCACATGAAATCTCAGATTACGCATTTGAAGCAGTTATGACTCTTCAAAAGGCCGGTATTATCAACGGTATGACTGATACAACATTTGAACCACATTCAAATGCTACAAGAGCTCAGTCAGCTAAGGTAATCTTCGATACATTCGTTGATGCTCAATAATTGATATTAAAGTATCTTAAAAGAACAGTCCATACGGACTGTTCTTTTTTGTATTTCAAATCAAATCTATTTTACAAATATAAATATTTGTTTATAATTTTATAATCTAATTGCAATTTAAACGATTTTTTGGTATAATATATATAAGATAATTATTTAGGAGTGAATTGAGTGGTTAATATAGGAAATGATTGGGACGAAATTCTTAAAGATGAATTTAGTAAAGAATATTATCTGAAACTTCGTGCTTTTTTGAAATCTGAATATAAATTGCATTGTATTCATCCTGATATGTATGATATTTTTAATGCTTTGAAATGGACATCTTATGCAAATACGAAGATTGTCATTCTTGGTCAAGACCCGTATCATGAAGTAGGTCAAGCACACGGGTTGGCTTTCTCGGTTCAAAAAGGTGTTAAAATTCCTCCGTCATTATTGAATATGTATAAGGAACTTCATAATGAATTGGGATTGTACATTCCAAATAACGGTTATCTTGAAAAATGGGCAAGGCAAGGTGTGTTGTTGCTTAACTCAGCATTGACTGTCCGTGACGGTCAGGCAAATTCACACAGAAACAAAGGTTGGGAGATATTTACCAACAGAGTTGTCGAGTGTTTGAATGAACGCAAAGACCCGGTAATATTTATGCTTTGGGGTAACAATGCGAAAGAGAAAATAAAGGTTATTACTAATCATTATCATAAAATTTTAACTGCCGCACATCCGAGTCCGTTGTCGGCAAACAGAGGATTTTTCGGCTGCGGTCATTTTGAAACGGCAAACAGAATGTTGACGGAAATGGGTAAAACACCGATAGATTGGCAAATTGAGAACATTTAAGAGGGGATAGAAATGGTTGTTTTCGGTATAACAGGTGGAAGCGGAAGCGGAAAAACATCTGTTTCAAAAATGCTTGAAAAACTGGGTGTGCATATTATTGACACAGATGTAATTGCACACGAAATCGTAGAACCAAACAGTGATTGTCTTAATGAATTGGTCGATTATTTCGGTGATAGCATACTAAATGACGATAAGACATTGAATAGAAAGAAATTAGCATCAATCGCTTTTTCTGACAAACAAAAAACAGAGGCATTAAGCAACATAACGCATAAATATATAAAGGCGGAAGTGGTAAAAGACATAAACACGACTGATGCCGAATTGGTTGGTATAGACGGAGCAGTGATAATCGGAAGTAATGTTGAACCGCTTTGTGAATTTATAGTGTCGGTTATTGCTGATAAACAAAGCAGAATCACACGAATTAAGACGCGTGACAATATTACCGATGAACAGGCGATACAAAGAATTAATGCTCAAAATGATGATGAGTTCTATAAGGAAAATTCAATGTATATCATATATAATAACGGTGATATTGCACAGCTTGAAAGTGATGTTGTCGGGTTATTTAATAAAATAAAGGGGAATAGTTTTGAGTAAAATTTTTAAAGCATTCCTTGTACTTCTTGCAATATTTGTTGCGGTACTGGGTATATTAGGCGGTTATCAAACAAGTCAAAAATTCAAATATCCTGTTGCGTATGCAGATTATATTGTAAAATATTCAAAAGCCAACGACCTTGATCCGTTCTTGGTTATGGCGGTTATAAAGGTTGAAAGTAATTTTGTGCCTGAGGCACATTCGGGTGTTGCCGGCGGACTTATGCAGCTTACTAAGGAAACTGCCGAATGGAACGCTAAAGAATTAGGGATAACGACTGAATATGATTATATGGACCCCGAAACAAATATACGTTTTGGCTGTCATTATTTACGTCACTTGATTGACGTTTACGGAAATATTGACACCGCCTTGGCGGCTTACAACGGTGGTATGGGAAATGTTTATAGTTGGCTTAATGACTCGCGATACAGTGATGACGGAGTGACACTCAAGTATATTCCGTTTTCTGAAACTCGTAATTATGTTGTAAAGGTAAATTCGAGTTGGGAACACTATAAAGAAATGTATCAGTAATGTATATCATTAACATAAAATTAAAACAGAGAGGAGAATGAATTATGTCATTGATAATTACAATAGGAAGACAGTTCGGAAGTGGCGGACGTGATGTAGGTGAAAAGGTTGCGGAGTATTTTAACATACCTTTTTATGACAAGGAGCTTGTTGAACTTGCGGCACAAAAGAGCAATATCAGCAAAGAGGCGTTAAAAGAGGTTGACGAACACGCAACGAACAGTTTTCTTTACTCGCTTGCAAGCGGCAACTACTCAATGAGAGGTATAAACGCACCGATTTATTACGAAATGCCTATAAACGATAAATTATTTATCGCACAGGCTGACGTTATTAAAGAGGTTGCAAAGAGAGGCTCTTGCGTTATCGTCGGACGTTGTGCAGATTATGTTCTTGAAAATGAAAATGTGGACGTTTTAAGTGTATTTGTATACGGCTCGGTTGATTATCGTGCAAAGAGAGTTATGTCGGCACTTGATATTACTCAAGCCAAAGCAAAAGACAAGGTTTTGAAAACCGACAAACAACGTCGTACATATTACGATTACTACACAAGCAAAAATTGGGGAGTTATGTCTAATTACGACTTGTGTATTGATGCTGAAAAATTCGGCATTGAAGAAACTGCAAATATGATAATAAATGCAGCAAAGAAGAAAATTAAATAAGGAGTTGTTATATTTTGTTTCTCGAAATGATTAAATCGATTGTTCTGGGCATTGTTGAAGGTATATCCGAATGGTTGCCTATAAGTTCGACAGGACATATGATACTTGTAAACGAACTTATAAACAATACAGAGGGATTTACCGCATCTGATTTGTATTTGTATGTAATACAGCTTGGAGCAATTTTGGCGGTAGTAACGCTATATTTTCACAAGTTAAATCCGTTTTCACCGAAAAAGACAAATGTTGAAAAAGAGAATACTTGGAAAATGTGGTTCAAGGTTATTATTGCCTGTGTACCGGCTGCGGTTATCGGTCTTGTACTTGATAACTTTATGTCGGCTTGGGAAAATTGGCAGGTCGTTTCGGCGATGCTTATTTTGTACGGTGTAGCGTTCATAGTTGTTGAATCGTTGCACAAGGAAACAAAAATCGAAAGCATGGACGATATGACATACAAAACAGCACTTTTAATCGGACTGTTTCAAGTGTTGTCAATCGTTCCGGGTACATCGCGTTCAGGTGCAACAATACTTGGTGCAATGCTTATAGGTTGTTCACGTTCGGTTGCGGCTGAATTTTCATTCTTCTTGGCTATACCGGTTATGTTCGGAGTAAGCCTACTGAAAGTGCTTAAATACGGCTTGGCTATGCCTATGCAAGATGTGATTGTGCTTTTGACAGGTATGGTTGTTGCGTATATTGTGTCAATGCTTGCAATTAAGTTCTTGATGAACTATGTAAGAAAACACAATTTTAAATCATTCGGTTATTACAGAATTATACTTGGTATATTGGTAATTTTATATTTTAGTTTTATACACTAAAAACAACAACAAAAAAGCTCCGTAAGCATTGCTTACGGAGCTTTTATTATACAAGTCTTATTGTTTTTATAATTTGGTCTTCGATTGGCTTATCCTGCATATCTGTCGGTGTCTCTGCTATTTCGTCAACAACCTCGATACCATCTGTAACCTTACCGAAAGCGGCATACTGACCGTCAAGGTGAGGTGCATCCTCGTGCATAATGAAGAACTGGCTTGACGCACTGTTCGGGAACATTGTTCTTGCCATTGAAAGCACACCTCTTGTATGCTTTAATGGATTTGTAACACCGTTACCGTCAAATTCGCCCTTGATTGAATCTGTTTCTTTGTGCTGACCGTCTGCCGTAAAACCGCCGCCTTGAATCATAAAGCCCGGAATTACACGGTGGAAAATAAGACCGTCAAAGAAGTTTCTTTCGATTAGTGAAACAAAATTTTCTACTGTGATTGGTGCAACGTCCGGATAAAGCTCTGCTTTTATAATTCCGCCGTTTTCCATTTCGATTTCAATATTCATAATTTATCTCCTTGCTTTTTAAGAATTTGACTCTGTTGAGCCTGACTGTAAGAATGGAAGAATGTCATTAAGTTCATCTTCGCTTAATTCATCATCGTTGTTTTTGTCATCATTTGAATTGCTTGATTTACTGCTTGATGAAGAATTTGAACTGCTCGATTTTGAACTTGAGTTTGACTTAGGTGTTGATTTCGGAGCAGTTGTTGATTTTGATGATGATTTAGATGACTTTGAAGATGATGTATCTTCGTCTTCATCATCAGTATCTTTTGAGTTTTTGTCTGTGTCTTTATCTTTTGACGGCTTTGAAGTAGCCTTTGTTTTGCTTGATTTACCGCTTGATACAGATGTGTCAATGGTGATTGTGTCAATCACGATAGGCTCGATAGGGACGTCCTCCATATTTGATGAGGCAACCGTACCTGTTTTTACAGATGCGATTTCATCAACTATATCCATACCCTCTGTAACTCTGCCGAATGCGGCATATTGACCATCAAGGTAAGTCGCATCTTTTTGAACGATAAAGAATTGGCTTGTTGCACTGTCATAATCCTGTGCTCTTGCCATTGAAATTACACCTCTGGTGTGAGAAAGTGTGTTTTCAAAACCGTTCTTTGCAAATTCACCTTTGATAGACTCAGTTTTTTGCTCTTTCAGATTTTCGTCATAGCCGCCGCCTTGAATCATAAAATCTTCAATAACTCTGTGGAATATTGTGCCGTCATAAAAACCGTCTTCTGCAAGTTCAACGAAGTTTTCAACCGTATCAGGTGCAAGATCCGGATATAATTCAAGCATAATTTCGTCACCGTCTTCAAGTTCTATTGTGGCATTGACTGTGTTTTTTACAAGTTCCGGATCGGGTGTTGAAACGGGCTCTTCATCTTTGCCGTTTTGGTTTGTGCCGCATGATGCAAGCACCATTACCATTGATAGAATTATAGCTATAACACTAATTGATTTTTTCATAATTACTCGACATCTCCTTCTGTTTCGCTTTCGTCAACAATTTGAGTTTCGGTTGTATCATCAGCAATAACTTCTTCAGAATTTTCTGCTTCTTCATCAGTTTCTTCTTCACGTTCTGTTCGTGCGATACTCATAACACTTACACCGTCGTCAAGACGCATAACTTTTACACCCTGAGTTTGACGGCTGTATGAAGAAATTTCATCTGTGTGCATTCTTATAATAACACCGTCAGATGTGATAAGAATAATATCGTCATTATCTGTGACAGTTTTCATACCGGCAAGTTTGCCTGTTTTCTCGGTAATACGATAAGTGAAAATACCTTTACCGCCTCTTGACTGAATACGATACTCGTCAAGCGGTGTTTTCTTGCCGTAACCGTTTTCTGTGACAGTAAGAAGCTGGCTGTCGGGCAGTGCAACAGACGCACCGATAACATAGTCGCCGTCGTGAAGTCGGATACCCATAACACCTCTTGTTGTACGGCCTGTTGAACGTACCTCAGTTTCGTTAAAGCGGATTGCATAACCGTCATGTGTAGCAATAATAATATCTTGAGTATTGTCTGTAAGTTTAACTCTGATAAGTTCATCGTTTTCGTCAAGGTCAATCGCACGAAGTCCGCCGTTACGGATTTTTGAGTAATCCATAACGTTTGTCTTTTTGACAATACCGTTTTTGGTGATGAATGTAAGGTATTTGCCGTCCTCGAAGTCCTTAATAGGAATCATTGCGGAAATCTTTTCATCATTTTCAAGCGGAAGTAGGTTTACAATCGCCGTACCCTTTGCCTGTCTGCTTGCCTCAGGAATTTGATAACCTTTCAGCTTGTATACAACACCGCGAGTTGTAAAGAACAACAATGTGTGGTGTGTTGTGGTTGTAAACAGGTGTTCAACGAAGTCCTCTTCACGAGTTGTAAGACCTGAAATACCGCGACCTCCGCGTCTTTGTGATTTATAAGTATCGACAGGCAGACGTTTTGTGTAACCTTTATGAGTAACTGTAACGACAATATCTTCTTCGTCGATAAGGTCGTCAATATCAATTTCAGTTGTAACCATTGATATTTCGGTTCTTCTTTCATCGCCGTACTTATTCTTAATATCGGTAAGGTCGTTCTTAATTATTTCAAGAACTTTGCTTTCATCTGCAAGAATTGAACGTAAGTCTTCGATTTTTACAACAAGTGCTTGATATTCTTCCTCAATCTTGTCACGTTCCATACCGGACAAACGACCGAGCTGCATTTTTACGATTGCGTCTGACTGTGCGTCTGTAAGTGAGAAACGTTCGCACAAGGTTTGCTTTGCGTCAGGAATACTCTTTGACGCGCGGATTATTTTGATTACTTCGTCAACGTTGTCTATAACAATTTTGTAACCCTCTAAGATATGTGCGCGGTCAAGTGCTTTGTCAAGTTCAAACTGTGTACGTCTTGAAATAACATCTTCCTGGTGGGCGATGTAGTAGTCAATCATCTCACGAAGTGTAAGAATTTTCGGCTGTTTGTCTACAAGTGCAAGCAAGATGATGCCGAAAGTATCCTGCATTTGTGTATACTTGAACAGATTGTTAAGTACAACGTTAGGGTTTGCGTCACGTTTAAGTTCGATAACAAGACGAATATGTTCGGTAGATTCGTCACGAGTTGATGAAATACCGTCAATCTTGCCGTCACGAACAAGTTCGTTAATATGCTTTTCAAGCTTTGCTTTGTTTACTTGATAAGGTATTTCTGTGACAACAATTCTGTTTCGGTCATTGTGTTCTTCTATTTCGGCTTTCGCACGAAGAATGATTTTTCCGCGACCTGTTGTATAAGCGTTTCTTATACCGCTTTTGCCCATAATAACGCCGCCGGTTGGGAAATCGGGACCTTGAATATGAGTCATAAGTTCCTCAGTTGTTATCATAGGGTCGTCTATAACTGCGATTATACCGTCAACAACTTCTGTAAGATTGTGCGGCGGAATATTTGTCGCCATACCGACTGCGATACCGGCAGAGCCGTTTACAAGCAAATTCGGAAATCTTGACGGAAGAACGTCAGGCTCTTTTAATTTGTCATCATAGTTAGGTACATAGTCAACCGTATTTTTCTCAATATCGGTAAGCATAAGTGCCGATATTTTAGACATTTTCGCCTCGGTATAACGGTAAGCTGCAGGCGGGTCACCGTCGACAGAACCGAAGTTACCTTTACCTTGTACAAGCGGATATCTAAGTGAGAAATCCTGTGCCAAACGTACCATTGCGTCATATACGGACGCGTCACCGTGAGGGTGATATTTAGCAAGCACGTCACCGACAGTTGCGGCAGACTTTTTAAAATCATTTTCGTATAATAGGTTTGCCTCATACATATCATATAATATACGTCTGTGAACAGGTTTCATACCGTCACGAACGTCAGGAAGGGCACGGCTTACTATAACGCTCATAGCATAATCAATATAAGCTTTTTTCATTTCACTGTTAAGGTCAACATCAATAATATGTTGGTTATTGATTGCGTCCATATCCAGTTTCAATTCTTTGGACTTTTTTGCCATAATTTCCTCCTAATTTTCAGACTTGAAACGTAAATTCCAAGTACAAAATTTAATACTTTTAACTTATTTATTATACCACAAATTGGGCTTAAAATCAAGGAAAATCCTATAAATATTCAGTATTTAACGACACACGAACACTATGCGTTCGCTGTCTTTTTTCGGTTTGTCAAACGACAGTTCGTCATATGTATCGACAGACTTAAAACCGGCTTTTTTGAGAAGTAATGTAAGTTCGTTTACCGAATATGCTCTTTGCAGATGACGTTCTTCAAAACGGCTGTATTTTTTGCCTTGCTTTACAAAGAAAGTAAGGAACATATCGGATAATTTGCGTTTTTCGATAAAGCGATTTTGCCAGGTATAAAATATGTTTTTATCGCTGTGCACAAATGTGTTTGAGCCTATCACGTTTTTTAACTTATATTCTGTGCTTATATCGAATATAAAAAGACCGTCGGGATCGATAAAGCAAGTTTTGATTTTGGTGAAAAGAGTTAATAACGATTTCGGCGGAAGAACGTAATTTATACCGTCAATCATGCATAGAAACGCACCCATTGTGCCGAAAAGGTCAAGATCGGTCATGCTTTGGTTCAGAAAAAGTATGTCAAGTCCGTCGGCTTTTTCACGGGCAATGTTAAGCATATCCTCCGAAATATCAACGCCTGTCATATCGTATCCGCGTTTGGCAAGAGGTATTGTTATATTGCCTGTACCGCATGCGAGGTCGCATACAAGGTCGGGGTTTACGTCATACATAATAAAAAGATTTTCTATATAGTCCGCCCATTTTTCATAATCAATATCCTTGTGCATAAGCGAATCGTAAATATAGGCGAAATCGGTATAGCTATTCATCTTTATTCTCCATTCTGTCAATTACTAAATTGTAGCCGTCTGAGCCGTAATTTATACATCTGTTTACGCGACTGATTGTTGCGGTTGACGCACCTGTTTTTGCGGCAATGTCCGTATAGACATTTTTGTCTTTAAGCATAAGTGCGACTTCCATACGCTGACTCATTGATTTAAGTTCCGAAATAGTGCATAAATCAGTAAAAAATCTTCTGCATTCATCAACGGTTTTTAATTCAAGAACTGCTTTGAAAAGCGTGTCAATTCGTTCGTCATTTATTTCTTTCATTTGTTATCAGTAACCTTTCTGCTCACAATAAATCACTAATGCACATATATCTGCGAGCCGATAGTGTGCATTACAAAATATAGTTTAATTATACCACTTTAACGCGTGAAAGTAAAGTGAAATACATAAATATTGTGTTTAAAGAGAATAATACACAAAAGAAAATGTCTGAGGTGAAATATGCTTATACTTGTTGTTAGAACTTTGATTTTGTACGGTATGGTTATTGCCGCTATGCGTATAATGGGTAAAAGACAGCTTGGGGAGTTGCAGCCGTCGGAGCTTGTTGTCGCTATAATGATTTCCGATTTGGCGTCTGTGCCTATGCAGGCTATTGATATACCTCTTTTGTCGGGGATTATTCCTGTGCTGACTTTGATTGTTGCAGAAGTTATGATGTCATATTTGAGCCTTAAAAGTAAAAATATTCGCAAGTTTTTGAGCGGTGAGCCGAGTATTGTCGTGTATGACGGGTGCATAAATGAAGCCGAGTTGAAAAAACTTCGGTTTAATATCAATGATTTGCTTGAGGAACTTCGCCTTAACGGTTGTCACGATATATCCGATGTGGCGGTGGCGGTTTTGGAAACAAGCGGTAAATTGAGCGTTATACCGAAAGATAAAGCAAGGCCTGTGACGGTGGAGGATTTACAGCTTGAAAATGTTCGTCACGACGGATTGCCTTGTGTTATCGTGTCGGACGGAACACTTAACGAGGGTGAATTGACTCGCGCGAAAAAAGACCACATTTGGCTTACAAAGGAGTTGAAAAAACGTAATATTAAAGATGTAAAAGAGATATTTGTTGCGTCACTTGACGCAGAGGACGAATTATTTATACAGTTAAAAGGGGAATGGAGAAAATGAAAGGAGTTATAGCGTCAGCGGTTATTGCGGCGGTTATTGTGGCAGGAAGTGTTGCATATACAAACCATATTGATAAAGTGTCGAGAGAACTGGGGGAGATTAATGACAGAGTTATGGCGTATTTGTATGACGGCGATTATGAAAGTGCCGGTGATGAAATCGAAAAACTTGTACAGTATCTTGACGAAAATAGTACTGTACTTGCCGCAACAGGCAATCACGAGGATTTTGATAAAATTGAAATGAATATATCAGAAGTGGAGGGGTATATTAACGGCGGGGAGCAAACAGACGCAGTTTCACATTGTCGTGTGCTTGGTTTTTTGTTTGAACATTTGCCGAAAAATTATAAGTTTAAGTTGGAGAATATATTGTAGGTTTAGGGCAACCGATGGTCGCCTGTACGAAGGATTGCACAAAATGAGAGTATTAAAAAAGCGACTGTCAGTCGCTTTTTTAATTAAAGAATTGATATGAGACATCGTCAACTTTTGTCAATGTACCGACTATTGAATCATCATTGCGTTTAATGATGTAGTTATCGCCGTCTGCTACGAGTTTTACGGGAACGATTGTTCTGTCATATTCTATATTATAAAAATTGCAAACACCCTCAATATCAATAAACGGTTTAAGTTTATGAATATCTCCGTAAGTGAAAGGCATAACGTTATTTGTATTCGCAGCACCGGTGATATGTCGCATACAACCTGTAAAATCAGCATAATTACCGCTGACGCCTCTTATATGATCGAGCCAGCTTACACATTTTGTTTCATCATAGTAATGCTGACCGCTGAATACATATACGTTTTTGTCTGTATTCGTGATATTCTCTTTGGTGTCAAGGTTTATAAGCTGTGATGTAAGAGCGACGTCAATGTCAGATGTTTTTTGATAATCGCTCACTTCACCGATACCTGTAACTGTAAATGAAAATGCCGAAACTGTAAGTAAAACCGCACATAAAATTCTGCTAAACGATAGCGGTAAAAGAACTATAAGTTCATCAATTACTATACCTATTCCAAGATATGCGAAAAATACAAGTCTTAACGGTATTCTGTCAGAACCGAGAATGTAGTTTAGTGAAAGTCCACCGAAAAACATCACAATTCCAAGCACAAGTATTTTCCAAGAAAATTTACGCTTTTTAATACATACAGCCGAAAATAAACCGAATATAATCGAAAATATTGCGATAAGTAATATTTTTATAAATTTATGACCGCCGAAAACGATAATCATACCTTTATCGTAACCGTTTTTGAATATTGAATTTGTAAAATCGGTGAATATATTTTTCGTATAATCGGTAACGAGTGCGGTATGCTCCAATATGTCTGTTTCAAGAAAACCGCCTCGCGATTCTATTTCGCCGGAACCGGAATTTAAAATGTAGTAAATTCCGATAATTGCTATATGTGCCGCCATTATTGCAAGCGGAAGCAAATCTTTTTTATTCTTATAATTGTTCCAAACAATGAAAAGCGTAAGTATGATATAAACCACTATTGCCGGTTCGTAAAAACATACACTGAGCATACCGAATACGGCAAACATAACTAAAAATTTCACTTTATCCGATTTATAACAGTAATCAAGCGAAAGTGTGGCACAACCTATAAACAGCAGTGAATATACAACTCTTGTTGCGGCGGCAATCCAATAAGTAGCCTCAAGTCCGACAGGAAAAAGGCACACAAGGCACAAGAAGAATCCGCCGCTTGCAAAATTGTTTCTGCGAAGTGCTTTTATAATCAGAAATGAACCGAAAAGCAGTGAAAATGTCAAAAACAATTCGACAATCCACAAATGATTAAACAACGGTGCGTTTACGAAACAGTCAAACACTCCTGCGAGCGGGCGTATTGCAAACTTTTCATTCGGAATTGAAAAGTTTGCAAGTCGGTTTGATATACCTTTATACAAATCACCGTACAGAAACCAGTCGTCCATAACAGGCTTGTATACTCCGCTTAAAAATCGTTGAACAATCATAAGCAATCCCAAAGCGAAAGTCATAATATATTCACAATGTGAAGAAAGCAGTTCAAAAAACGAGGATATTTTGCTTTTTCGATTGATTTGATTCATACGAAAATCCTCCCAATATAATAGTTTTTACAAAAATAGGCGTGTTAAAAAGCACGCCCGAATTTGTTGTATTTATAATATTATTCGTATAAATGTTCAAGAATTTGAACAACTTCTTCCTTCGTAGGTACGCGAGGGTTTGTTGCTGTACAAGCGTCTGCAAGAGCTTTTTCAGCCATTGAGTCGATTGCATTGAAGTATTCTGTTCTGTCAACACCGCATTGTGAAACCGAAACAGGAACGTTCATTTCCTTTAACATAAACTGAATCCAGCTTACAAGAGCGCGAACTGTTGTGATTTCATTGAAGTTATTTACACCAAGAAGTTTAGCAATGTTTACATACTTTTCAACGCACTTAGGATAGTGGCTTTGACTTCTTGAATGTTTGTTAATTCCTGAGTTGTATTCGATAACGTGAGGAAGTAACATTGCATTGGCTCTGCCGTGCGGAATGTGGAACTTAGCACCGATTGCGTGAGCAATACCGTGGTTAAGACCAAGTGATGCACTGTTAAATGCAAGACCTGCAAGACATGACGCAACGTGCATTTTCTTTCTTGCGTGTGTATCGTTATTGTCAAGATATGAACGAAGTAGGAAAGTACCGCATATCTCGATTGACTTTTCTGCAAGTGCGGCTGAAAATTCGTTGTTGTTGATACTTACATATGCTTCGATTGCGTGAGTAAGTACATCCATACCTGTGTCGGCTGTTATGTTTGCCGGAACACTCTTTACAAGGTCGGCGTCCAAAATAGCCTCTGTCGGCAACATACTGTCTGATACAAGCGGATATTTTATATCATTTGCCGGATCAGATACAACGGCAAAACTTGTAACTTCACTGCCTGTACCGGAAGTTGTAGGAACAGCGATAAGTGCAACTTCTTTTTGAGATGCTCTTGTTGCAAATTCACGAATTGATTTTGCACTGTCAATGGCACTGCCGCCGCCGATTGCGATAACAACGTCAGGATCATAGTCAAGCATTGCCTTAACACCAAGAGAAATCTTTTCAATCGGTGGGTCCGGAACAACGTCTGAAAATACGTCAAATTCAGTATAACCGTCGTTCAAACGATATGTAATCATCTGTAGCATACCGCTCTTTACAACAAACGGGTCTGTGATGATAAGCGCTTTCTTATAAGGAAGGTCTGCAAGTCTGTCAAGTGCATTGTCACCGAAATAAATTTTTGTTTTTATATCGAAACTTTTCATTAAGTTTTTCACCCCTATTTTATTAATACATTTATTATACAATATTTAAACAAATATTACAAGGGGAATTTGAAAAAAATAATGTAGAAAATTCGATTTTCCGGTATTGCATTTTTTGTTATGCTATGCTATAATAAATTTAGATTAGACGAGATGAGCAAAATTAAAAAGATGTTTTATATTTTATAGGGATATTACGCTCGTTTTGGTCAAAAACGGGCTTTTCTTTTACATTTTGCTTGAGATTAGAGGAGGACTATAATTATGAAAGAACTATTAAAAAAAGTAACAGAAGGACAAAATCTTACGCGTGAAGAGGCTGCAAAAGCAATGGATATGATGCTTGAGGGTACAGCGTCACCTGTGTTGGTGTCGGCATTTTTGACGGCACTTCGCATGAAAGGCGAAACGGTAGACGAGATTGTCGGTTGTACGGAAATGATGAAGTCAAAGGGCGGCAGCGTCAAGCTTGATACTGATGAGTACATAGACTTTGTCGGAACGGGCGGTGACGGTGCTAATTCGTTTAACATATCGACAACATCAATGTTTGTTTGTGCGGCGGCAGGTGTGACTGTGGCAAAGCACGGTAACAGAGCTGCATCTTCAAAGAGCGGTGCGTCCGATTTGCTTGAGGCACTCGGTGCAAACATTATGCTTGAGCCGAAACAGGTTGAGCAATGTATAAATGAAACAGGTATGGGCTTTATGAATGCTATGAAGTTCCATAAGGCAATGAAAAATGTAGGACCTATCAGAAAAGAAATCGGTATCAGAACTATATTCAATATGCTTGGTCCGCTTTCAAATCCGTCAAATGCATCAAGACAGGTTATAGGTGTTTTCTCACCTGAAAAAGTCAGCGTTTTTGCTAAGGTAATGAGTGAAATGGGCGTTAAACGCGCTATGATTGTTTGCGGCAGTGACGGTATGGACGAAATTACGGTTACGGGTAAAACATTGGTAAACGAAATTATTGACGGTAAGATTGTCGTGTATGAAATCGATCCGCACGATTACGGTATCGAATATGCGGATGCAAGCGATATTACCGGCGGTGACGGTAAGGAAAATGCCGAAATCGCAAAAAGTATTTTTAACGGCGAAAAGAGTGCAAGACGCGACATTATCGTTCTTAACAGTGCGGCAGGTATATATATCGGCGGTAAAGCAGATTCATACAAAGAGGCTGTCGAAATCGCAAAACAGACTATTGACAGCGGTAATGTTATGGATAAAGTAAACGAATTTGTGGCTGAAACTAAGAAATTTAATTAAGAAGAAAGGCTGCGGAATTTGATATGATACTTGATAAAATTATTGCATCTACGAAAATCAGAGTAGCGAAGGCGAAAGAAAATTTAAGCCCAAGTGGGCTTTTAAAGGCTTTGGATAAAGCGGAACTTAAAGCACCGAATTTCAAAAACGGACTTATGTCGATTGATGATGTTTCAATTATTGCGGAAATAAAAAAAGCATCGCCGTCAAAGGGACTTATACGCGGAGATTTTGACCATATGAAGATTGCCGAAGAATATGACAAATGCAATATTCAAGCAATGTCGGTACTTACCGAGCCTGAATATTTTAAAGGCAATATAGAATTTGTTAAGGATATTAAAAGTAATTTCAGCATTCCCGTACTTCGCAAGGATTTTACGGTTGACGAGTATCAGATATATGAGGCTAAACTGTACGGTGCGGACGCAATTTTGCTTATATTGGCGGCACTGACTGATGCGGAATACAAGAAGTTTCACGCTTTGGCAGACAGTATCGGACTTGATGTGCTTGTTGAAACGCACAACGAAGAAGAAGTCAAAAGAGCGGTTGAATACGGCAGGATAATAGGTGTAAACAACAGAAATCTTCAGACGTTTGACGAGGATATAACTACGTGCGAAAGACTTTTACCGCTGATACCCGACGGTAAAGTAAAGGTTGCGGAAAGTGCGATAAGGAAACACAGTGACTTTGAATATCTGAGAGGATTAAAGTTTGATGCTGCACTTATCGGTGAGGCGTTTATGCGTGAAAAGGATATAAAAAAAGCTGTTGATAATTTGAGATATGGAAATTAAAATATGCGGTATTCGCCGTAAGGAAGATATAGATATAATTAATAAGTACAAACCCGATTACATTGGTTTTATATTCGCAAAGAGCAAACGTGAAGTCACACCCGAAACGGTTGCTGAAATCACGAAAAATCTTGATAAGGATATAAAAAAAGTCGGTGTGTTCGTCAATGCAACGTATGAAAAGATAAATGAGGCGGTACAGGCAGCAAAGCTTGACGTTGTTCAGCTTCACGGAGATGAAAACGATGAGTATATTTCAAACCTTGACTGCAAATGTGAAATTTGGAAAGCCGTAAGAGTGCGTGACGGAGAAGATATTTATGATGTAAAAGGGGTTGACAGACTGCTTTTAGACAAGTATACTGATAAAGAGTACGGTGGCAGCGGTCAAACTTTTGACTGGCACGGCAGCGGTAGTATAAAGACCGATAAGCCGATTATGCTTGCCGGAGGAATTAAAACCGAAAATGTTATAGAGGGTATTAATATTTTTAAGCCTGTCGGAGTGGATATTTCTTCTTCGGTTGAAACGGACGGTTTTAAAGATGAACAGAAGATAAAGAAATTTATAGAGACAGTGAGGAGTTATGAGAATGAATAGAATAGACGAGAGATTTGCTAAGGTGAAAGCAGATGGCAGAAAGGCACTTATTACATTTTTGACGGTAGGCGACCCTAATATGGAAGTGAGTGAAAAGGCTATATACACAATGCAGGAGGAGGGCGTTGACCTTATTGAATTGGGCGTACCTTTTTCGGATCCTGCGGCGGACGGTCCTGTAATTCAGCGTGCCGATGAAAGAGCTTTGGCGCAAGGTGTGGATATTTTCAAGGTGTTTGAACTTGTCCGAAAAATCAGAAATAATGTGGAAGTACCTATGGTATTTTTGCTTTACTATAATGTAATGGTACAATACGGAATTGAAAAATTCTTTAAACGTTGTCAGGAAACAGGCGTCGACGGACTTATTATTCCCGATTTGCCTTATGAAGAAAGTGATGAAATCAAGGAATATACCGAAAAATACGGTGTATATCAGATAAGCCTTGTATCACCGACTTCAAAAGACAGAATTAAAAATATTGCGAAAGACGCAAAAGGATTTTTGTATTGTATTTCTTCACTCGGCGTTACGGGTGAGAAATCATCATTTGTCACAAATTTTGATGAATTTGTGGGAACGATAAAGAAATATACTGACGTTCCGGCTTGCGTGGGATTTGGTGTTTCAAACGGCAGGCAGGTTAAGGAACTTACAAAATATTTCGACGGTGCTATTGTCGGCAGTGCAATCGTTAAGTCTATTGCAACCGGTGAGAGTGTAGAAGAAAGAATTAATAATCTTCGTGCAAAAATAAAAGATTTAAAGTCGGGATTGTGATAAATGTCCCGAAGAAGGGGTAGTTTAATTATGAAATTAAAAAAAACGGTCAGTGCGGTACTTGCAGGTGCAATGCTTTTAGGCACAAGTGCATTTGCAAAAGATAACATATATGCTTATAATAAGTTTATTTCGACAGTGATTGGCCCTCAGGTCGGTTATTGTGATTTTGCGGCGTCATTTGCCGGTCACGAAAATGAATATGACAATGTAAATAATTATTTTTCGGGACTTATCTCTGCATTTTACGATGATATAGATATGGACTTTGACAATGAACTTATTACTGTTGAAAGCAGCGGTGTATCGGTTTATCAAGGCAGCGAAAACGGTGTTACGTTCCTTGGCTCGATAGATACCGATTTAATTGCAAATTACGGTAATTCTTATGCAAACGTTTTTACTATCCCTGTCGGAAATAAGAAATATATAGGTGTTGAAACGTTCAGCAGTGTCGATACGACATATCTTCTTCAAATGTATATGCTTGATCCCGATACGGACGAATTACAGCCGAAAGTAAAAATCGAAAAGACTGTAAATGAGGACGGCCGTGAAGAAAATGTTTGGGCAAACGGTAAAACATATTATTCATATACGTTGGGTGAGGGATTGCAGACTGTTATGAATCCTGATAATTATAAGGATTCGGTTGCGGCGGCAAGAGCGGCTTTGACAGAAAGCAATATTCCGGATGCATTCGTTGCGTCATATGACAGAATGTGGTTTGGTGACGATAAAAACAATACGGATAATTTAACTCAAAATCAAATTTCAAACAGAGATAATTTAAAGGATCAAGATGATTTCAGAATTTCTCATATTGAAAGCAATGCAAGTCAGAAAAGTTATATTCGTGCAAAGGGTGTAAGATTTGACGAAAAGCCTGTTGTGCTGTTTGAAGATTACAGCAGTTTGAGCGAGCTTAGCAAAAAGCCTGATATTGTGACTGTAGTTCTTGACGGTCAGACTTTGCAGTTCCCGACGCAAGACCCT
The DNA here is from genome assembly GCF_020687385.1 of Hominilimicola fabiformis. Classification (NCBI taxonomy): domain Bacteria; kingdom Bacillati; phylum Bacillota; class Clostridia; order Eubacteriales; family Oscillospiraceae; genus Hominilimicola; species Hominilimicola fabiformis. The sequence goes on along the minus strand of NZ_JAJEQM010000015.1, from coordinate 8,127 downwards.
GTTATAAAAAATGACTCTACACTTGTGCCTATGCGTACGATTTTCGAGGCATTGAATGCAGAAGTTGAATGGGTTGATGAAAACGGTGTGCAACAAATTATTGCAAAAACGGCAGATAAAACTATAACAATGACAATAAACAGCAAGGAATTTTATGTGAACGGCGAAAAACAACCGGAACTTAACGAGCCTGCGCAACTTATGAATGATAAAACAATGGTACCTTTAAGAGCGGTAAGCGAATCGCTTGATTGTACCGTTGAATGGGACCAAGAAACAAAAACTGTTATAATACAGTCTAAAAAATGATAAAAAGGAGAGATAAGGTATGTCTAACATTTGGCACGATATTAACCCAAGAAGAATTTCACCTGAAAAATTTATGGCAGTAATCGAAATTCCGAAAGGCGTTAAAAACAAGTATGAAATGGATAAGGAAACAGGACTTTTGCGCCTTGACCGCGTACTTTACACATCAACTCACTATCCTGCAAACTACGGATTTATTCCGAGAACGTATGCGGCGGATAATGACCCGCTTGACGTTCTTGTACTTTGTCAGGAATCAATAGTTCCGATGACGCTTGTTGAATGTTATCCGATTGGTGTTATGAAAATGATTGATGATGACCAAGTCGATGAAAAGATAATTGCAATTCCGTTTAATGACCCGTCATATGCGGAATTTAAGGATATTAACCAATTACCTCAACATACTTTCAGTGAAATTTCTCACTTCTTCAGAGTGTATAAATCTCTTGAGGGTAAGGAAACTGTTGTAAATGAGGTGCTTGGTCCGGACGAGGCAAAAGAAGTTATTAAGAATTGTATTGCGGCATACAAGGATATGTACTGCTAACGAAAATGACTGTCGGTTTATCGGCAGTCATTTTTTTGCTCACTTTTGAAATAAAATGTCGCATTGTGAAAAGTGTTGTATAATTATAAATTAGAAATAAAATATTTTTGCAGGTTTTACAAATATTCCTTGACTTTTTGGAATTAAAATGATATACTACGGTTTGTACTTATATCAGAGGGAAGAATAGGTGACGGTATTGGAAACGGAAAGAAAAAATCTAAAGACGTTATCGGACGAAGAACTTGTTAAAGCCGCTCAAAACGGTGATAACGAAGCTTTGGAGGCGATATTGTCGAGATATAAAAATCTTGTTTATGCAAAATCAAAACCTTATTTTCTTGCCGGTGCCGATGATGACGATATTATTCAGGAGGGACTTATAGGACTGTACAAAGCCGTTATGGATTTTGACGGCGACAGATTTCCGTTTTTTAAAGTCTTTGCGGGAGTATGCGTGACAAGGCACATTATAACTGCCGTTAAAGCGGCATCGAGAAAAAAACACCTTCCCTTAAATTCTTATGTATCACTTGATAAGAATACTTATGACGATGACAGCGATACAACCTTGCTTGACATCATAGCGTTCAGTGAGCTTCAAGACCCTGAGGCCATATTGATTGATCGAGAGAATATGGATGGTATGGAGTATAAAATCAATAAAGTACTCAGCAAGCTTGAAACAGAAGTGCTTGTATATTATCTTGAGGGGCTTTCCTATCAGGAAATTGCGGAAAAGTTGGGAAAAGATACGAAAGCGGTTGACAATGCCGTCCAACGTATTAAGAAAAAACTTGAAAGCACTTTGCGTGAGGGCAACGAGGGGATTTATTGAAGGCAGAAAACAAACAAATAACCAAAGTGAGGTAAAAACAATGTACGAAGACAAGACATTAGTATGTAAGGATTGCGGTAAGGAATTTACATTCTCAGCCGGAGAACAGGAATTTTACGCTGAAAAGGGTTTTGAAAATGAACCTCAGCGTTGTAAGGAATGTCGTCAGGCAAGAAAGAACAGTATGCGTCAAAACAAGGAGATGTATGAAATAGTTTGTGCATCTTGCGGTAAGGTTGACAAAGTTCCTTTTGAACCGAGAAACGACAAGCCTGTATATTGCAGTGAATGTTTCGCAAAACAAAACAACTAATACGGTCCAAGACCCGTATGAATAATTGTCTTTCGGACAGTTTTTCATAGAAATGATTTAAAAACAGTATCTTTCCTCAAAGATACTGTTTTTGTTTTGCACTTTATTACGTTAAAGTTGCATAAAATGTGTTTGAATGTTTTGGAAATATCGTTAATTGACAATCTTTGCGATATGTGATAAAATTTTATTGTATTTTTGTAAAAAGGAAGGATTGATAAGGAAAATGACAGGTGAAGGTTTTAAGACGTTCGGCGAGATTTTAAATAAAATCGACGGATTTGTATGGGGAGTTCCGCTTATTGTATTGATAATTCTTACAGGTATTTATCTTACAATCAGAGTAAGAGGATTGCAGGTAAGACACCTTGGTAAGGCTTTGAAGTTTATGGTTAAAAACGAAGAAGGCGGAGAGGGCGAAGTTACGAGTTTCGGTGCTTTGTGTACGGCACTTTCGGCGACTATCGGAACAGGTAATATTGTCGGTGTTGCAACTGCTCTTGCGGCAGGCGGCCCGGGTGCGTTGTTCTGGATGATTGTAGCGGCATTTTTCGGAATGGCTACAAAGTATACCGAGGGTTTCTTGGCTATTAAGTATCGTACTATAGATGAAGAAGGTCACGTTCTCGGCGGACCTTTCTATTACATAGAAAACGGTATGGGTAAAAAGTGGAAGTGGCTTGCAAAGATTTTTGCGTTTTTCGGTGTTTGTGTAGGTCTTATGGGTATAGGTACTTTTACACAGGTAAACGGTATCGCAAGTGCGGTTACTAATTTCTTTGACCCGAATACAAGCTGGGCAATTCATTTGTTCGGCAGAGATATTTCTTGGGTAGTTGTAATTGCCGGTCTTATTGTAACGGTATGCACGGCACTTGTTATTATTGGCGGTATCAAGAGAATTGCTAATGTATCACAAGTTGTTGTACCGTTTATGGCAGTGCTTTATGTTGTATTTGCTGTGTTGTTGTTACTTTGCAATGTTACAAAAATTCCTGATGCGATTGTGCAAATTGTTCAAGGTGCGTTTGGATACGGTGACGGCATACAGGGAATCAGAGCGGTTGCCGGAGGTGTACTTGGTGCAATGATGGCTGCAATGCAAAACGGTGTTGCAAGAGGTATATTCTCGAACGAGGCAGGTCTTGGTTCTGCTCCGATTGCGGCAGCTGCGGCAAAAACTAAGGATACAGTTCGTCAAGGTCTTGTTTCAATGACAGGTACATTTATTGATACTATCGTTATTTGTACAATGACAGGTCTTGCAATCGTAATTGCAGGTTCTTGGGCAAATCCTGACTTAAAGGGTGTTGCGATAACGACAGTCGCATTCCAAAGCGGTCTTCCGTTCCCATCGGTTGTGTCATCATTTGTTCTTATGATTTGTCTTGCATTCTTTGCATTTACAACAATTCTTGGTTGGGACTATTACAGCGAACGTTGTCTTGAATACCTATCAAACAGAAATAAAACTGTTGTTAAGGTTTATAGATGGATATATGTACTTGCAGTGTTCATCGGTCCGTACCTTACTGTTGCGGCTGTTTGGACTATTGCAGATATTTTCAACGGACTTATGGCGATACCAAATGTAATCGCACTTATCGCACTTAGCGGTGTTGTCGCGAAAGAAACGAGAGATTATTTTAAAGAATTTGATAGGTTGTCAAAGTGATTTAAGCGGTCGGAAACGACCGCTTTTTTGTATGTATTTTGGTGTGGTAAAGTTGAAAGCAGGGGACAGCACCTTGATGTTCCGTACGAAGTGAGTTTAAGGGCGGCCAATGACCGCCCTTGCTTACGAAGCTATATGTGTATTATTTTAGACAGTATGAAGAAAATATGTAGGGGCGACCATTGGTCGCCCGTTGAGCGAGATAACCGAAAAAATAGTGGAGCCACCCCACAGTCAACTGCGTTGACAGCTCCCCTCGATGGGAGCCTTTTGAAAGCCTCTCCTTGAGGAGAGGTGTCACGAAGTGACGGAGTGGTGGCAATATAAAAATCCGCAAACAAAAAAACAGGTATGCGTTGCACACCTGTTTCAAAGCAAAATTAATCAACGATTGTCTTAACGTATTCGGCAATCTTATCGCACTTGCAGTTAGCGAAGAACAAGTCTTTGAATTGCTTACCTGCAACAGCACCCTTAACAAGTTCTTGATCAAGGTTAGGAAGAATATCAAGAAGATCTCTGTGAGTAACCTTTTTAACTTCGTTAAGAATTTTAGCATTTCTCTGTTCAGGAACTGCTCTTTCTTTAGGATAACCGCCGCCCCATTCTTCAACGAACAGTTTTTCAAACACATATTGTAGGTTAAGCTCAGCACCCCAACCCCAGCCTTTTGCGAAAGGCATTGCGATACAGTTACCGTTATTAACCTGTGTAAACTGATAAGCGTCTGTCGGATCTACAACGTGACCGCAAAGTACACCTGGGAATGCGTTACAAGCAAGGCAAGCACCTTCGCCTGTACCACAACCTGTGATAACAAGGTCAGCCGCACCTGAGTTTAGAAGTATTGCGGCAAGAATACCGATTTGTACATATGTAAGTTGTTCTGCATCGTCAGCTGAGTACATACCGTAGTTAAATACTTCGTGTCCAAGAGGTTCAACAACTTTCTTTAGTGTTTCAACAATAACGCCATTCTTTGCAGCTTGGCTGTTTTCGTTAATTAAAGCAATTTTCATTTGAAATTTACCTTCTTTCTTTTATTTTACACTTCTATTATATCTAATTTTCAATAAGTTTGCAATATATAAATAAAAAAATAATATACTATTGACAAATAATATTATACGATATATAATATTATTAAATTAAAACATATTATAAATAAAACAATAAAAGGCGGTGAATATATGATATTTAATATTAATGCGGCACTGCTTGACGCACTCGTACTTGCGATAGTGAAAAAAGAGGACACTTACGGATATGAAATAACAAGAGTTTTAAAAAACGAACTTGATGTATCGGAATCTACTTTATATCCTGTTCTCCGCAGATTGCAAAAGGACGATTGTCTCGAAATTTATGACAAAGAGTATTCCGGACGAAACAGGCGTTATTACAAGATAACAGACAGAGGTCGGAAACAGCTTGATATGTACCGTGACGAATGGCAGAACTACAAAGCGACTATAACAAATATATTTGAGGGAGTGATAGATGATGAATAAAACGGAATTTCTTGCGGCGTTAAGGCGTGAGCTTGGTTTTCTTCCGAAGGATGAGCTTGATGACGCTATTCGTTATTATGATGAATATATCAATGACGCCGGAGATGACGAAGAGAAAGTGATTGCGGAAATGGGTACTCCGCATAAAGTGGCGGAAGAGTTTAAAAATGAGTATTACGACAGAAAAAACGTTAATGATGAAAGTACAAAACACAATAACCAAATTTCTTGGAAAACAGTGCTTGTATGTATATTGGCGGTTGGGTTTGGCGTACCTGTATTAAATATGATAAGAAACGCTCTTCCGGGGATAACCGGAATTGTAATTCTTGTTGTGGTAATAGTATTGCTTATAAAATTTCTCGGCAACAAGACAAATCAACGAATTGCTGTTTCAAATGCAACAGTTCAAACTTGCTCCGATATTGAAAACATATATCTTGACTTGAAAGCAGGAAATTTTGAATTCAGAACAGGAGACAGCTTTGCTGTTGATACAATGTCAGCCGGTGAAGTAAAGGTTAAAAGTTATATTGCAAACAATACTTGGACAGTTGAGGGTTCAAAGACTATCGGAAATAATGGAAACGGGGTTGTTTCTATAATAATACCAAAGGGATTTCACGCAAAGAAAGCTGTTATGAAATTAACCGCCGGAAATATTCTTGTGTCGGGATTGTCAGCCGATAATACAAAAGTTGAAGTCGGTATGGGAAAATGTGAAATTAAAAATATGTATTCTCAGCATTTGAATATGAAGTGCGGAATGGGTGACATAGTCGGCAGTTGCAGTATGAACGGTGACGTGAATGTTGACTGCGGAATGGGTAATGTAACACTAACACTTACAAACAGTGCAGACAACTTTAATATGTCGGCAACGGCAGGTATGGGATGCGTTGATATTGGCGGCACGAAAATTCATGGTGCAGGAAGTAAGTTGGATAACAATATCGGCGCGTTGCATAATATTAATGTAAAATGCGGAATGGGTAACGTCAAAATTGGATTTAATGAAAGGGATGAGGCTTAATGACTAAGGAAGAATTTTTAGACGAAATCAAAAAAGAACTTGGATTTATGCCGTATGAAGAAGTAATAAAAGCCGAAAAATATTTTGAATCATATTTCAACGGCAGTGAGGCGGACGAAAAAGTGATTGAAAGATTCGGAAGTCCTAAATATGCGGCACAAAATTATTACAGAACGCACGTAGCAAACAGCAACGCAAACATTAAACCGCCAAAGAAAAACGGTGTCGGAATATGGGCATTGATAATTATTCTTATATTATTGTCGCCGATACTTATACCGTTGGCAATAGCAGTCGGATTTTTTGCGGTAGCGATAATATTCGGTATATTGTGTATTTTTCCGTTTGCATTTTTCAGCGGTGTTTCAATGTGGCTCGGCGGTGCGGGAATGATACTTAAAAGCTTTTTTGCTCACGCGGGATTTGCAAATATGGTTATGCAAATAGGTGTTGGATGTATATTCTTCGGCTTGGGATTGTTTATAGCTTGGGCGACTGTGGTTGTATGCATAAAACTGTTTCCGTGGATAATCAGAAAAATCGTTGCTTTAGGCTCAAGACTTTTTAATAAAAAAGCGTGATGGATAAGGAGGACAAAATGAGAAAGACTATAACAAAAGTTGTACTTATTATCTGTGCTGTGTCGGTTGCACTCGGAATTGCTTTGTGTGCAAGCGGTGTTGTGATGGGCGCTGATGTTGAAAAAGCACTTCGCGGAATTGGAATTAACGTCGAAACAAGAATAGAGCCGAATAATATGTATGATGATTATAATGATATAAATGATTTCTTTAAAGAATTCGGAATAGATAATATGGAGGGTGATTATAATGAAGAAACTGTTTAGAAGTTCAACTGACAGAAAAATATGTGGCGTGTGCGGCGGTATTGCCGAATATTTCAATATTGATTCCACTTTGGTAAGATTGGGTGTGGTATTGTTATCGTGTCTTGCATTCGGTACAGGTGTGCTTGCCTATATTATTGCCGCAATAGTAATGCCGGAGGCGTAAAACTTTTTTGTCATTGACAAACTATTTGTTAATATGTATAATAGAAGTAATATGATAAATAGTGAGGATTGAAAAATGGCAATATTTAAAAAGAACAAAAAAGAAGAAACGAAAAAAGTTTCAACTCAAGAGGATAATGAACTAAAGGACGAAATATCCAAGGCTTATGATGAAATCATGAGCGGCAACAAAGAAGAAAAAGCGGAAGAGCAACCGCAACAAGAACCTAAAGACGACATAGCTTTTGAAAATGAAGTTTTTAAATCAAAGGTGAAAGCATTTAAACAAGAAAGAAATCAACAGAATTTGATTGCTGTATTAAAAATGCTGTCAGGCAGAAAGTTTTTGCTTCCGTCAGTATGTAATGTGGAAGATCCGTTTGAAAAACTTGAAAACGGTAATGTAAGATTGAAAGAGGGAACTGTATTTAACCCGGCATTTTTGACAAGTACGGATAAGAAGGTATTTCTACCTATATTTACTGATGAAGAATCTATGGTTCAAAAGTCACCGTCGGGTGTATTATTGAAACTTAACTTCGAGCAATGCGTTACAGTAGTGTATGATGAAAAGAATCCTGTTGAGGCGGTTGTAATTAATCCGTTTACCGAAAATATGATAATCGGTATTGATTTGCTTAAGATGGTTTTCAAAGAAAAGAAAAAAGAAGAAAAACAAGATTAATATGAAATATGCCGACGGAAGTCGGCATATTTTTTGCTTTTATAGCATGAATAGTATATATGACAGAAAGTAATCCACAATATATAGTGTAGCAAAAAGAAAAATAAAAAAAGATGAAAAAAGTTGAAAAAAAGTGTTGACAAAAGGGGTAATAGAGTGTATAATAATCAAGTCGTCAGTTGAGAGGGCTAAAGAACACGG